>JAKONR010000440.1 GCA_022701825.1 Hymenobacteraceae bacterium
GCGGCGACAAAACTGCCTCTGAATTGAAGAATATCCGTAATTTCTGCATTATTGCCCACATCGACCACGGCAAAAGCACCCTGGCCGACCGGCTCCTGGAATTCACGAGCACCGTGGCCAAGCGCGACATGCAGGCCCAGCTGCTCGACAACATGGACCTGGAGCGCGAGCGCGGCATCACCATCAAGAGCCACGCCATTCAGATGCAGTTTCCCTACAAGGGGGAGGTGTACACGCTCAACCTCATTGATACGCCCGGCCACGTCGATTTTAGCTACGAGGTAAGCCGCAGCATTGCCGCCTGCGAAGGCGCGCTGCTCATCGTGGATGCGTCGCAAGGCATTGAGGCCCAAACGATTTCTAACCTGTACCTGGCCATTGGGGCCGACTTGGAAATCATTCCGGTGCTCAATAAAATCGACCTTCCGCACGCCATGCCGGAGGAAGTGACCGACGAAATCGTGGACCTGATTGGTTGTAAACCAGAGGACATTATCCACGCCTCGGGCAAGGCCGGCATCGGCATCGAAGCCATTCTGAACGCCATCTGCGAACGCATCCCCGCGCCCGTCGGCGACCCCGAAGCGCCGCTGCAAGCCCTTATTTTTGACTCGGTATTTAATTCGTACCGGGGCATCGAAGTCCTGTTCCGCATCAAAAACGGCACCATGCGCAAAGGCGACAAGGTGAAGTTCATGGCGACCGGCAAGGAATACGGGGCCGACGAAATCGGCATTTTGGGCCTCAACCAGGAGCCGCGCCAGGTGATGAGCGCCGGCAACGTGGGCTACCTTATTTCGGGCATCAAAGAGGCCCGTGAGGTGAAGGTGGGCGACACCATCACGCACGTCAATAACCCCACGGCGGAAGCTATTCAGGGCTTTGCCGACGTGAAGCCCATGGTCTTCGCCGGCATTTACCCCGTCGATACCACCGAGTACGAAGAGCTGCGCAGCAGCATGGAAAAGCTCCAGCTCAACGACGCCTCGCTGGTGTGGGAGCCTGAAACGTCGGTGGCGCTGGGCTTCGGCTTCCGCTGCGGCTTTTTGGGCATGCTGCACATGGAAATCGTGCAGGAGCGGCTGGAGCGCGAGTTCAACATGACGGTAATTACCACCGTGCCGAGCGTGCAGTTTCACGCCCTGGGCTCTAAGGACCAGGAGCTTGTCATCAACGCGCCGTCCGAAATGCCGGAGCCGAACTTGATTAAGCTCATCGAGGAGCCCTACATCAAGGCGCAGATTATCACGGCTTCCGACTACGTGGGCCCGATTATCACGCTCTGCATGGAAAAGCGCGGCATCATCAAGGGCCAGTCGTACCTGACCTCGGAGCGCGTGGAAATGAACTTCGAGCTGCCGCTCTCGGAAATCGTATTCGACTTCTTCGACAAGCTCAAAACCATCAGCCGCGGCTACGCGTCGCTGGACTATGAGCTGATTGGCTACCGCGAGTCGGACATGGTGAAGCTCGACGTGATGCTCAACGGCGAGAAAGTCGATGCCCTCTCGGCCATCGTGCACCGCTCCAAGAGCTACGAGTGGGGCAAGCGCCTCTGCGAAAAGCTGCGCGAGCTGCTGCCCCGCCAGATGTTCGACATCGCCATTCAGGCCAGCATCGGCCAGAAAATCATCGCCCGCGAAACCGTAAAGGCGCTGCGCAAAAACGTAATCGCCAAGTGCTACGGCGGCGACATTTCGCGCAAGCGCAAACTGCTCGAAAAGCAGAAAGAAGGCAAGAAGCGGATGCGCTCGGTGGGCTCGGTCGAGATTCCGCAAGAAGCGTTTCTGGCGGTGCTCAAGATTGACTGATGAAAAAAGCGCGGCTCCGAAAGGGGCCGCGCTTTTTGCTTGAAAAGCAAGAAATGCAGGATTTCTTTGACTACTTAGAATACAGTATTTCGAGAACCTTGGCTAACTCGGCCGATGCCAAAAAGCGGTGTTTTTGGTGCGATGGCATTATGCTGCCGGAGATTGGCGACGAATACGTGCTGCAACAAAGCGGCAGTGCTGCTAAGCGAAATAAAGAGACTTGGATAGCAGCCCGCGCCTGGATTGACAATGGCAAAAAGGGAGAACAGGCGCGGCAGAGTATTTATGAAATGAAGATTATCCTGGGCGGGCAAGCACTAGTCGCCTATTAGGCGGGCGCAGACCTGCGGGGATGCGTACCGTCTGAGAAGAAAGATAACTGGATTGGTTTAGACCCGCACAATGGCTTTATTACGGTCACGCTATTGTAATCTGCTAGAGAGTATACGCTACATTATTAATTGCTTGTTAGATGAGTTTATTCACCACCAATAGGTTGTCAAGATTAGTATTATTACTCCTATTAATAGTTGCTTGGCTAGGCCAGCTGCAAGCCGCCCCCACGCCCCCAAAAGCCCCCAAACAAGCCAAAGCCCGGCGCGCTCAGCCGGTGCTGCCCGACTCGCTGGCCCAGCGCGTCGAGCGGGCGTACTTCGTGCTGAGCCGCATCAACGGCACGGCCCGCCGCGCCACCAACACCGAAGACCTGAGCGACGAGCTGCCCACGGTAGAAGATAACCTTGACGTGATTCGCGAAAACCTCGACCAGTACGGCGACGTGGTCGACGTGAAGCAGCTCCAGATGTACCGCCTGCTGCTGGCCGACATGCAGGAAAAGCTCGGCGGCTGGCGCACCACCTTGGCCGATGGCAGCAAGCAGCTCATTGCCCTACAGGCCCGGCTCGATACGCTGAGCGCCCAGCTGCCGCCCGCCGCCCAGCGCCCGCCCGCCACCACGCCCGTGGGCCGCGCCCTGGCCCGCCTCCAAAGCAAGGAAGACAAGGCCACCGCCCTGCTGCGCCGCAGCCGCCAAACCGTATCGGGCCTGCAAACCCGCGTGTCGGACGGCTACATCCAGGTGCTGGAATTGCAGGACGTGGTGCGCGAGCAGATGGGCCGCTTCAACCGGGCCAATACCAAGGCCGAGCTGCCGCCGCTCTGGCAGCCCGGCCGCATCGTGGCCGACGAGCACACGAGCGAGCTGGTGCGGCAGTCCTACGCCGCCCAGCGCTCGCTGGTAAGCTATTATTTCCGTGAAAACTGGGCGTACTGGCTGTGGATGGCAGTGCTGGCGGGCGGCTTCTTTGCCTGGGTGGCGCGCAATTTCCGGGCCCTGCGCCTGGGCGCGGCCAATGACGCGGCCACGCCCGCGCCGCTGGAAGTGCCCGAGCACCGGCTGCACTACCTGCGGCCGAGGCCAGTAGCCGCCGCGCTGCTGGTAGTATTCAGCCTGGCCCCGTTTTTTGACTTGAACGCGCCGGCCGCTTACACGAGCCTGCTGGAGCTGCTGCTGCTGATTACGGTGTCGGTGCTGGGCTGGCGCAGCTGGCCCCGGCCGCTGTTCTGGTACTGGGTGGGCATTATGGGCGCCTTTTTTGCCCTCACCTTTGCCTACGCGGGGCGGGCGCCGGGGCTGGGCATGCGCTGGGCGGCGCTGCTGCTCAATGGGGCGGCCATCGGGCTGGGCTGGTACTTCTGGCGCTACCTGCGCCAAAATCGCGTGCTGGCGGGCTTCGTGCGGCCGGTGGCGCTGCTCTTCATTGGCCTGAATGGGCTGGCCATGCTGGCCAACGCCTACGGCCGCATGAGCCTGGCCAAAATGTTCACCACGGCCGCCATTTACGGCCTCACGCAGGTGGTGGCGCTGTCGGCCTTCGTGCGGGTGGTCACGGAGGCGTTTTACCTCCAGGTGCGGCGCACCCGGCAGGGTGGTAAGTTCGGCAATCGCTTCAGCTTCGGCAAGATAGAGAGCGGCTTGCGCAAGGCGCTCACGGTGATGGTGGGCGTGCTCTGGCTGATGCTGTTCTTCGCCAACCTCAACCTCTACAACCTCTTTTTCCGCGTTATCGAGCACGCGCTCACGGCCCCGCACCAGCTGGGCAGCACCACGTTCACGCTGGGCAATATTCTGCTGTTCGTGGGTATCATCTTTATCACCATTCAGTTGCAGAAGTACGTGGGCTACTTCTTTGGCGAGGCCGACGACGATTTCACCGCCGACACCGACCGCAAGGGCTCCTGGATGGTGGCCATCCGGCTGGGCATTCTGGCGGTGGGCCTGTTTTTGGCCACGCTCGCCTCGGGCCTGCCGGTCGATAAAATTGCCATCGTGCTCGGTGCGCTCGGCGTGGGTATTGGCCTGGGCTTGCAGAATATCATCAACAACCTCGTGTCGGGCGTAATTCTCATCTTTGAGCGGCCTTTCCAAGTGGGCGACTACATCGAGGTCAACGGCAAAACCGGCCGCGTGAAAGACATCGGCATCCGCTCCAGCAAGCTAATTTCGCAGGCCGGCTCCGAGATAATTTTGCCCAACGGCGACCTGCTCTCGGGCCATGTCATCAACTGGACGCTCAGCAACAACCACATCCGCAGCGAATTGGCCCTGAGCCTGGGGCCGGATGCCGACCTCGACAAGGCCCGGCAGCTCATCACCGAGGAAGTGCTCAACAACCCCAACACCCTACACCGCGTGGCCCCCGAAATCCTGCTCAACAGCGTGAATACCGCCGGCTACGAGCTCAAAGTATTGTTCTGGATAAATAATATCCGCCAGGAGCAAGCCCTGAAAAGCGAGCTTTTGGCCAGTATTTACCAGCACCTCACCGAGGCCGGCATTACGATGCGCTAAGCGGTTGCGCGGACTTTAGCTACGCTGACCTTCGGTTGTAGTCCGCGATTTAAAGCTATTTCTCTCAACCAATCGCGGACTACAAAGTCCGCGCAATACCATGCCCGAACACGCCCCGCACCTCATCGACGGCAAGCAAGCCGCCGAAGACATCAAAGTTGAAATTGCCGCCGAAGTAGTGGCGCTGAAAGCGGCCGGCCAGAAAGTGCCGCACCTCGCCGCCATCCTGGTGGGGCACGATGGCGGCTCCGAAACCTACGTGCGCAACAAGGTGCTGGCCTGCGAGCGCGTGGGCTTCGCCAGCACGCTGCTGCGCTTCGAGGATGATATTACGGAAGCCGAATTGCTGGCTCAGGTGCAGCAATTAAACGACGATGCCGACATCGACGGCTTCATCGTGCAGCTGCCGCTGCCCAAGCACATCGACGCCGAAAAGGTCATTGAAACCATCCTCCCCGAGAAGGACGTGGACGGCTTTCACCCCACCAACCTGGGCCGCATGGTGGCCGGCCTGCCCGCGCTACTGCCCGCCACGCCCTCGGGCATCGTGGAGCTGATGGCCCGCGCCGGCATCAAAACCAGCGGCCAGCACGCCGTGGTTATTGGCCGCTCCAACATCGTGGGTACGCCGGTTAGTATCTTGCTGGCCAAGAACCTGGAAACGGCCAACTGCACCGTGACGCTCTGCCACTCGCGCACCAAAAACCTGCCCGAAATCGTGCGCCAAGCCGATATCATCGTGGCCGCCATCGGCCGGCCCGAGTTCGTGACGGCCGACATGGTGAAGCCCGGCGCGGTAGTAATCGACGTGGGCACGACCCGCGTGACGGACGCCAATAAGAAGAGCGGCTTTAGCCTGAAAGGCGACGTAAACTTTGCCGAAGTGGCGCCGCTGGCCTCGCGCATCACGCCCGTGCCGGGTGGCGTGGGCCCGATGACCATTGCCATGCTACTGCTGAACACGCTGCGCGCGGCCAAGGGCGAAATCTATCCGAAGAAATAGTAGCTTGGACTTTGTAGTCCGAGTGCTCGCGCAGCGAGCACCTCGCGTTTGGGTGATTATCCTGACGCGGATGCTCGCTGCGCGAGCGCTCGGACTACAAAGTCCAAGCTACTTTCTTTCGTAAATTTGAGCGGCCGGAACCCCCGGCCGCGCCGTGGGCGTTGACGTAAGTCGCGCCCTTTTTTAGTTGCTTATGTCAGGAGTTACCGATTTTTTAAGTCAATTACCCATTCTCGGGGCCAGCGAAACCGTGGCCGCGCACGGCACGGTGCTGCCCGTGATGGAGCAATTTTACACGATTCAGGGCGAAGGGTTTAACACGGGCCGGGCGGCCTATTTCATCCGCCTGGGCGGCTGCGACGTGGGCTGCGTGTGGTGCGATGTGAAGGAGTCGTGGGATGCCGACGCCCACCCGCGCCAGGCCGTGGCCGACCTCGTAGCCGCCGCCAGCGAGTTTCCTGGCCGCCACGTGGTGATTACGGGCGGCGAGCCGCTGATGCACGACTGCCTGCCGCTCACCAAAGCCTTGCAGGAAGCCGGTTTTAAAACCTGGATTGAAACCAGCGGCGCGCACCCGCTGAGCGGCAACTGGGACTGGATATGCGTGTCGCCTAAGAAGTTCAAGGCCCCGCTGCCCGAGGTGCTGGCCCACGCTGATGAGCTGAAAATCATTGTGTTCAACGAAAGCGACTTTAAGTGGGCCGAGGAGCACGCGGCCCTGGTGCCGCCCACCACGCGCCTCTACCTCCAGCCCGAATGGAGCCGCGCCGCCCGCATGACGCCCGCCCTCATCGACTACGTGAAGGCCCACCCGCGCTGGCAGGTGTCGCTGCAAACGCATAAATACCTTGACATTCCGTAGGGTTGGGGCCGCGAGCGCCGCATCTTTGTGATTCGCCGGTGAAGCTTCGGCGGAACGGCCCGGCATTCGGGGCCGTTAGCCGAACAGCCCCGGATGCCGGGCCGTTTCGCTGAGTTTTGCGCTTGCTTTTCCCACCATATGTTGCCTAAAATTCTGCTCCCGGCGGGCCTGCTGCTGGCCCTCGCCGCTACGCCGGCCGCGGCCCAGGCCCCGGTGCCCGCCAGCATTACCGATAACAAGGCCCGCGGCCTCTACGAAAAGGCCCAGCTACTGTACCGCCGCGACCGCCAGCCCCAGCAGGCGCTGCTGGTGTGGAACCAGCTCACCGAAAAATACCCCGACTACGGCGAGCCCTACCTGCGCAAAGCCTCGCTGCTACTCACGCTCGGCGACCAGCCCAAGGCCCTCGAAGCCTATAAAACCGGCCTCAGCAAGCTGCCCGTCGAGGCCAGCCACGCCACCGACTACCTGGTGCTAGGCCAGCTCGCGAGCCGGGTAGGCGACTACGCCACCGTGCGCCAGGCGTACACCAGCTACCTCAGCCTCAACCCGACCGATAAAAAGCAGGTCGCCAACGCCAAAATCCAGCTGCAAAACTGCGATTTTGCGGCCGAGGCGATGGCGCACCCTACCGGCGCGGCTCCCACGCGCCTGCCCGCGCCGCTCAATCAGTACCGCGCCCAGTACTTCCCGGTGCTCACGGCCAACAACCGCTCGCTGGTATTCACGCTGCGGCGCAACGCCGAGCAGCCGGGCCGCGAAAATGAGGATTTGCTCATCAGCAGCGTCGATAGTACCGGCAAGTTTGGCGCGCCCAAGTCGATTTCGCCGGAGATAAACTCCAAGGAAAACGAGGGCGCGGCCACTATTTCGGGCGATGGCAAAACGCTGGTTTTCACGGCCTGCGACCGCCAGGGCGGCGTGGGTAACTGCGACCTCTACCTCTCGCACCTGCGCGGCAGCAAGTGGTCGCCCCCGCGCAATTTGGGCATCCTGGTCAATTCCAAGCAGTGGGACGGCCAGCCCTCGCTCTCGGCCGATGGCCGCACGCTCTACTTTTCCTCGAACCGCGGCGGCGGCCTCGGCGGCTACGACCTCTACGTGACCAATATCGGCCCCGACGGCACCTGGACCGCCCCGCGCAACCTCGGCGCGCCCGTGAACACGCCCTTTGACGAGGAAGCGCCCTTCATCCACGCCAGCGGTACTACGCTCTACTTTGCCAGCAACGGCCTGCCGGGCCTGGGTAGCTCCGATATTTTTCGTACTGAGTTGAGCGACAAGGGCGAGTGGAGCGCCCCGCGCAACCTGGGCTACCCCATGAACACGTTTGCCCGCGAGGCCTCGCTGTTCATCAGCTCCGACAACCGCCGCGCCTACTACACCCGCACCGAGCCGCCGCAGCCCGGCGATGCGCCCGGCCTGCCCGCGCCCATCATGCTCTACGGCAGCGAGGTGCCCGCCAGCGCCCGCGCCCGCGAAACCAGCACCTACGCCCAGGGCCGCGTGTTCGACGCCCTTACCAAGAAGCCCATCGAGGCCATGGTGCAGCTGTTTGACTTAAATAGCAATGCCCTAACGCAGCAGGTGTACTCCGATATCGAAACCGGCGAGTACACCGCTGTGCTCAACGAGGGCCGCGCCTACGCCATGTACGCCGCCGCGCCGGGCTACCTGCTCAAGAGCCTCAATTTTGACTACTCCAACCGGCAGAAGTTCGACCCACTGACGCTGGACATCTACCTCGACCCCGCCAAAAGCGGCCGGAGCGCGGTGCTCAATAACCTGTTTTTCGACTCCAACCAGGCCGTGCTCAAGCCCCGCTCGCGCACCGAGCTCGACCGTCTCGTGGAGTTTCTGCGCCAGGATGCCAGCCTGCGCGTGGAGGTAGCCGGCCACACCGACAACGTGGGCACGCCCGCCGCCAACCTCAGCCTCTCGCAGCGCCGCGCCCAGGCCGTGTTCGACTACTTGGCCAAGCACGGCGTGCCCGCCACCCGCCTGCGCGCCAAGGGCTACGGCGAAACCAAGCCGCTCGCGGCCAACGACACCGAAGCCCACCGCGCCCAAAACCGCCGCATCGAGCTGCGAATTCTGTAAGCCGGGCTTAAAGCAAGGCTTTAAGGAAGTGAAAATATCGTAGGATTCTCCTAACAAAATGTAGTGCCCGCCTCATGGCGGGCATTTTTGTTGGCTCCAGCTTTACTTTTTTAACTAAGAATAAGTAGTCTATAATGAGGCGTTTATAAATTTAAAGAAAAACGTGTGAGTTAAAAAAGTACCAGGTCGGGTCGATTTTGTGCAAAAAATAAAAAGCCTGTAGGTTTGGAATCAGTTACCCCGGCCACCGAGCCTCGCCGTTCGGCAGCCGCCCGCTAGTCATCCATTTTTTTCCAACCCAACCCTTTTTATCCCATGAAAAACCTGCTTGCCGCCGCCTGCCTCACCGCCGGCCTCACTAGCGCCACGCCCGCCACCGGCCCTGGCGACGAACCCAAAACCTACCCCAAATCGGTGGCCATCCACGCCACGGCGCTCACCCAGGCGCTGGCACAGCGCATCCATTTCAACGAGGGCCAGTACGTGCAAGTCAAAAAGCTGCACCTCAACTACCTGGAGCAGCGCCGCCAGCTGGAGTTTGAGCTGAAGCTGGCCGATGCCCCCGCCGCCGAGCGCGACGAACAGCTGGCCCCCTTGCAGCGCCGCTACGAGCACGCGCTAAGCAACCTGCTCGACCCCGGCCAGCGCCTGGCCTACCAGCAGCTGCGCGCCTCATTCACGGCCCACCAGCTGTAACGAATTTGGGTTGCTGCCGATAAAGCTTAGGCCACCTCGGCAGCAACCGCAACAAGGCGCCTTACCCATGAAAAAATTTGAGTATCACTTGCTTGAAGTAAAAAGTGGCTTTTTCAGCGGCTTAAATCAAAAGGAGTTCACCGACCAACTCAACGAGCTTGGCAGTCGGGGTTGGGAAGTCGTGACGACCGTAAGCGTGACGGCTGCCGGTAGCACCACCAGCTTACTCGTTACGCTCAAGCGCGAGCTGCAGTCATAGCGCGAATTGGAGAGTTTGCGGTAAAAGTAAACCAACAAAAAAGCCCCGCCTGCACGTTGCAGACGGGGCTTTTGGGCTTGTTAAGTAGCAGCTTAGGCGCGCTCGCCGATGCCTACGTAGTCGCGCTCGGTTTCGCCGGTGTAAATCTGGCGGGGGCGGCCGATGGGCTCTTTGTTTTCGCGCAGCTCTTTCCACTGGGCAATCCAGCCGGGGAGGCGGCCCAGGGCAAACATCACGGTGAACATCTCGGTGGGGATGCCGAGCGCCTTGTAGATGATGCCCGAGTAGAAATCCACGTTCGGGTACAGCTTGCGCTCGATGAAGTACTGGTCGGTGAGGGCGGCCTGCTCCAATTCCTGCGCGATTTTCAGCAGCGGGCTGTCTTGCTTGCCGAGGGCTTGCAGCACCTCGTCGGCGGCCTTTTTGATGATTTTGGCGCGCGGGTCGAAGTTTTTGTACACCCGGTGGCCGAAGCCCATGAGGCGGAACGAGTCGTTCTTGTCCTTGGCCTTGGCGATGAACTTGCTGGTGTCGCCGCCGTCGGCCTCAATGGCTTCGAGCATCTCGATAACCTCCTGGTTGGCACCGCCGTGCAGGGGGCCCCACAAGGCATTCACACCCGCCGATACCGAGCCGTAGAGGCTGGCGTTGGCCGAGCCCACGAGGCGCACGGTGCTGGTCGAGCAGTTTTGCTCGTGGTCGGCGTGCAGGATGAGCAGCTTGTTCAACGCGCTCACTACTACCGGATTTTGCTGGTATTGCTCGGTGGGGTAGCTGAACATCATGTACAGGAAGTTCGACGTGTAGTCGAGCTCGTTGCGCGGGTACACGTAGGGGTGGCCCACCGAATTCTTATAGCTCCAGGCCGCGATGGTGGGCAGCTTGGCAATGAGGCGCACGATGTTGAGGTTCAGCTCTTCCTTGCTCAGCTCGGGCGCGATGCTCTTGGGGTAGAACGCGGTGAGCGAACACACGATGGACGCCAGAATGCCCATCGGGTGGGCCGACGACGGGAAGCCGTCCAAAATCTTGCGAATGTCCTCGTGCACCAGCGAGTGCTGGGTAATCTCGTACTGGAAGGCATCGAACTCAGCCTGCGTAGGCAACGAGCCGTAAATCAGCAGGTAAGCTACTTCCAGGAAGGTCGATTTTTCGGCCAGCTGCTCGATGGGGTAGCCGCGGTAGCGCAGAATGCCTTCTTCGCCGTCCAGAAACGTGATGGCGCTCTTAGTAGCGCCGGTATTCTTGTAGCCAGGGTCGTAGGTAACGTAGCCGGTCTGGTCGCGCAGCTTGCCAATATCAAATGCCTTTTCGTGCTCGGTGCCTTCGATAACCGGCAAGCTGATGGTCTTGCCGTCGAGGGTGAGTTCAGCAGATT
>JAKONR010000445.1 GCA_022701825.1 Hymenobacteraceae bacterium
CACTAGGGAGCCACACCTAATATCCCTGTAATCCCATGACGGACAAGCAGAAATACTATCACCTCCTCGGGGAGGTCTGCGAAGCCATGCCCTCCTCGGCCGTGGACTCCGCCATCCGGGCCGGCTACGGCCAGGGGCACAAATCGGCCAGCACGCGGCTGCACCACGTCAAGCAGGGCAAAGTAGCCTCGCTCACCGACCTATTGGCCCTAGTGCGCTTCTCCATGCCCAACTACGAGGTACCGGCCTCGCTGCTGCCCGAGGAAGCGCCTGCCGCGCAGCCCGCGCCGCTTTTCCGCTAGGGTCATGGAAAAGCGCGCTCCCTACCATACGGCCGCCCCCAAGGGCCCGCGCAACCTGGCCCAGCCGCTAGGGGAGTGGCTGCGCGCCCAGGGCTTCTCGGTGCTGCTACAAGAGTTATCCGCCTACGCACTACTCACAGCGCACTGGATAAGTCCGCGCTTCGAGCGATTTGAGCTCACCTATACCTGGCAGGCCGGGCCTAGCCCTGATGCCACCTGCCAGCTGCGGGCGCTCAGCCACCAGCTCGGGCCGCAGGTGGAAGTGCTCTTCACGGCCCAGCGCGTGCGCCGCCTCAAAGACATGCGCCTGCTGCTGCTCGGCAACGTGCGCTACCACAACGCCCGGCTGCTGGCCAAGCCGGCTGCCATCACTACCGCTTCTACCCCCTAACACCTTCTTTTCCATGCACCTCAACACCACCCCGCCCGCCCCGGCGCGCAAGCCCTGCTGGCGCGACTACGCCCGCCTCACCACCACGCTGCTGCCCGATGCGCTGGTGCAGCTCGTGCCCCTCAAGCAGCTCAAGCGCCGCATCCGCGAAATCAACGCCACCCACCCGCAGTACCGCGAGGAAACGCCCCTGGTGCTGGCCTACGAAACGAGCCGCCGCCGCCGCTTCGCCCCCGGCCTGCGCGTGAGCGTCACTGCCGCCTCCCAAGTCGCCTAGCGCCATGCCGCCCAAACTCTCCCTTACCAGCGCCACCACCGGCAAGCGCGTGCGCGTGGCGGCCTTCCGGCCCGGCGACGCCCTGGTGCCGGTGCCCCAGCCGCAGCCCATCCTGGGCTACTGCTACACCACCGAAACCAACTGGACGGTGTACGTGGCCGGCCCCATGGCCCCGCACTTGCGCACGGCCGTGCAGGAAGGCCACCTCGACTGCGAAGTGCTGCTGGTGCCGGAATTGCCGGCCGGCATCCAGGAAATCACCTTGCCCGACCACCGGCGCGAATTCACCATCCAGCAAGCCGCCTAGCCATGCCTACTGCTCCACGCCGCGCACCCTTAGGCAGCCAGCCCCAGCCAGCCCGTCGCGAGCGGGCGGCAGGTGCGGCGCAGGGGCAGGGCAAACTCGGTCACGGGCCAGGCCTGGCGCAGGGCCGCGTGCGCACTGGCCTGCGCCAGCAGCGCGTGCTGGCGGTGGTGCACCACTTGCGCGGCGATGGCCGCCGCCTCGGGCGTAGCCGCCGCGGGGCTGCCGGCCAGCAGCTGGCGCCGCAGCTCGTCCTCGACCAAACTCAGGGCGGCGTGCAGGGCGCCGGGGTTAAGGCCCGGCTCGGTCAGGGCCAGCAGCAGGCGCACGCTCTGGCGCAGCTCGTGCTGCCAGGTGGGGTGGGCGGCTTGGGCGGCGCAGTGCGCACGCAGCTCAGTGATGGGCATGAGGTGGGGGTAGTAACGCAGGACGATGGATGGAATAACGCTACACTAAACGGCCTTAGTAGCTTGATGGTTATTGAATTACTGCAAAATCGCGAGCTTTCTGAGCCAATTCTAAAGAAATTCCAGGTTTTTCTCTTTAACGTGTTATCTGCCATGACGGCCAACGACCTGCCCACCGTGGGCTACCTCGACCAGTGGTTTCGCGCCCTGCTCTCCCGCGTGGAGCAGGCCCCCGGCGCGCCCGCTCCCCGCGCCGCCGCGGCCGCCCCGGCCGAGGTGGTGCTCTACAGCGTGCAGGGCCTGGCCGAGGTGCTGGGCTGCGACCCCGGCACCGTGCGCCGCTGGCTCAAAGTGGGCAAGCCCAGCCGCGACGACCCCGCCAACCCGCAGCGCAACCTCCGCCTGCAGGCCTTCTACTTCAACTCGGAGGCCCGCATCCCCTGGCCGGCGGTGCTGGCCTACGAGGCCGGCCAGGCCTTTGACCTCGCCACGCTGCCCCCGCCCACGGCCGCGCCGCCTAGGCTCGGCACGCTGGCCCCGGTGCCGGCGCGGCCGGGTAGGGCGGGGGAGGAGCCGCAGCTGCGGGTGGCCTCTTAACCCGTGCTTTTCACTTCACTTCATTTTTTTCCCGATGAGTATTGACAGCCTAACCGGTGACGAGTTTAGCGAGCTCACCGAAGCCGAGCACGCCGAAGCCCTGGCCCTCTACGCCGATTCGGTGACGGGCCTGAGCACCAGGCTTAAAACCCTGGAGGCCGGCACCACGGCCCACGAGGACTGCCTCGACAAAATGGCCCGCCAGCTCACGCTGCGCCGCGTGCACCAGGTGCGCCTGGCCGAGATGCAGGAAGAAGCCCAGCCGGCCGCCGGCCTGCCGGCCAGTGCGCAGTACGACCTCCACGAGCGGCAGCCCGCCCACCTCGCCTGAGCCATGGCCTGCGTGACCCTCTACGCCTCGACCCAGGCCTGCGCGCCGGTGCTCGAGCTGGCCCTGCGCCTGCGCGCCCAGGGCCACCAGCTGCGCTCGCTGGTGTATTTGCCCACCCCGCAGCCCGTGCGCGCGGCCTCGCTGCGCCTCGAGCAGGCGGCCCTGCAGCAAATCGAGCGCACCATCTGCTGGGTGCTGAGCCAGTACGCCGAAGGCCGGCGCCTGCCCGATGCCGCCCGCGAGGCCGATTTGCGCGACGATTTGGCCGTCACGCGCTGGCAGCTCAGCCAGCTAGCCGATAAGCTGCGCGCGGCAGGGGAGGCGCCTACCCCATGAGTGCTTCCCGCTCCTGGTGGCTGGCCCGCCTGGGCGGGGCCGCCCTGCTCGCCGCGCTGGTGGCCGCCCTGTGCGGCACCTAGGCGTAGGGTGCCGCCCGGCCCCGCTATCCTTTCATCTTATTCCTACTGCTTCTATGAACATCGTTGCTGGCTGCCTGGCGCCGCTGCTTTATTTCCTGCTGGCCTTGCTGCCGGTGATTCTTAAATGGGCCGGTGCCCCGCGCTGCGCGGCCTGGTCGTGGTGGCAAGCCACGGCCTTGCTCTGGGGGCCGGCCGGGCTGCTGCTGGTGATGCTCATGCTGGGCTGGCTCATTGACTTGGTGCAGGGCCGCCGCCCCCGCTAAGCCGATTTTCTGGCGGTACTACCTGCCCCGTCCCACGTGGGAAGCAGCTGGCCTCGCGGCCGGCCGGGGCGCACAGGGCCTGCACGCAGGTTCGGCCCCAGGCGCGGATTTTGGGCTGCCCATACCGCGCCGGGCCACGCTTTTTCCTTTTTCCACCCTTCTCAACTCGCCCGCAGCTTGTTGCCGCTCCCCTACACCCCCCGCGCTGCCTACGGCAAGCTGGCCCAGCACCTGCGCCAGTTGCGCGCCCAAGGCCCCCCGGTGCTGCGCACGCGCACCGTCAACGGCATCCAGGCCCAGTACCACGTGCGCCCCAAGGCCATCTCCGACGGCGCGCAGGCCACCATGCGCGTGCTGCTGCTCTGGCAAATCGAGGCCGTGGAGCAGGTGCGCCGCGTGCCCCTGCTGCAAGAGGCCGCCACTGATGCCCGGCCCACCCCGCCGCCCGTGGCCACCAACAACGAGCAGCTCGCCGCCTACCGCCAGCTCTCGGCCCGCGCCATCCGCGACCACCTGCGCGAGCTGCTGGCCGTGGGCCTGCTGGCGCGCAAGGTATTCCGGGGCACAAAAGCCAATTTTGAGCTCTACCTCAACCCGGCCTTCGTGTGGCCGGCGACCAAGCTGACCGACAAGGGTTTAAAACAGCCGAAAAAAGCCCACCGCCCCCCGGCGGCGGCGCCGGCGCCGCCGACAACTCTTCCGCTTATTGTACCACTGGAAAAACAGGATAAAAAGGAAATCGAAATCGGCCCGGTGGAAAAGTTAGTGGGGGAAGCGCCGGGGGACGTTTTGACTGGCAACACAGGGCCGCAGGCAGGCAGCAAACCGGCCCCCACGCCCCCTAGCAGCCCCCGGCAGGCGACGAAAGAGGGCCAGGGGGGCGCGGCGGCGGCCCAGCTGCAGGCCGAGCGCCTGGGGCTCGTCATGCAGGCGTTTCACTACGCCTGGAAGCGGATTTACCCGAGTTGTAACTTCGATGCCACTGAGCAAGAGAAGTTTCAGCGCGCCATCTGGTACGGCGTCTACCGGGGCTTCGGGCCGGCGCTCAGCCCCCAGCAGTGGCAGCGCTACCACGACCAGGTCTTGCAGCGCATCGATTTGGTGGCGGCCTACTTCCAGCGCCACCCCCACAAGTTTGCCCCCAGCCCCTACGCCGAGTTCGTGGTGGGCACCGGCTACTTCGACTACCAGAACACCAACGGCTTCGTGGGCACCGAGGCCTGGCTGGCCCGCCAGGAGGCCAACCAGCGCCAGCGCACCATTGCCCGCGCCCTGCTCCGGGCCCGGCGCGAGCTCAAGGCCCACCGGCTGGGGCTGGCCCCCAAGCGCCAGCGCGAGATGACCAACCTCCAGCTCTTCCGCCTGCACGAGGCCAAGCTCCGCGCCTTCGGCCCCGACGCCCTGCGGCGCTACTACGCCCAGGTGGCCCAGCCCAATGCGCCCGACCCCACCCGCATTGCCTTTGCCCCGCTTCCTAAATCTTAATTGCTAGCACTTTATGGCTGCTGCCCGCTCCGCCTCCGTTCAAAAATTCATTGCCCAGGCCCACACCAAGCTGCTCGTTTACTACCTCGACGGCGGGGTGCGCACCTGGTACGGGCGCCACCACCTGCCCGAGGGCCGGCTGGCGGCCGACCCCCGCGCCGTGGAAATCAAGCGCCACGACCGCTACGTGGCCAAGACGGCCCCGCACATCAAGGTGGCCCTGCTCTACGACCAGCGCACGGGCGAGGAGATTCGCCGCTTTAAAAACGGGGCCTTGTCGTAGGGCGCCGCGCCGGGGGGCTGGCCTTGCGTCCCCCCGGCGCCGGCCCGAGCTTCGGGTACCTTTTACCTGCTTCCTGTGCTGCTAGCCCTACCCGTCAAGCCCTACATGCTCAAGTTTCTGACCCGCCACCTGGGGCAGAACTACCAACTAGGCAATAATGATATTTTCGGCCGCTACCTCTTCAACCTGCTGCGCAGCCCCCGCGAGAAGCGCGAGTACGAGGATTACTTGGACCGCTACACGGCTAAATTCCCCGTCAGGATTGTCCCTTACCTCGTGGCCGACCGGGCGTGCAAAAACTGCTCGCCCCTGACCATCGTGCACTTCAACAATTTCGCGGAGGAAATCTTCTTCAAGGAGTTTCACGACTTCGTCCAATTTCGGGTCGAGGAGAACCAGGTGGCGGCCAAGGCCGCCATTGAGCGCTTCTGCCAGCGCAACGGCTTCACCGAGGACGACATCGCCTTCGAGACGCTCAAGAAGAACTGGCAGCGCTACAAGAAAAAGGAAAAAAAGCGCCAGGCCGCCGGCCATAACCCGACAGGTTTGTCCCTTGCCGCATGAGCGACGTTTTGAGCTACGACGGCCCCAAGCTGGCCGGCCTGCAGGCGTTGTTTTTCGCCCCCGTGGCGGCGCTGCTGCCCCTGCCCGACCTGGCCGAGGACGGGCTCACGCTGCTGGGCCCCGTGCAGCTGGCGGCCGGCGCCGGCTGGGCGCTGCTCGACGGCACCATCTACACGCCCGCCCTCGACGTGGTGGCCGCCGCCACCGTGCACGGGGCCGGCTACGAGCAGGAGCTCACCGGCTTCTACGCCGGCGACCGCCCGGCCGTGGCCAGCCAGTTCGTCAGGATGCAGGGCCGCCGCTTCGTGCTGCTGGCCGTGGACTTCGAGGGCCAGGTGCGCCTCGTGGGCGACCCCCGCGGCGGGCTGGAGTTCAGCTACAAGCAAACCAGCGGCGCCAAGCCCGGCGAGCGCAAGGGCTACACCTGGTCGTTTAAGGGCCGCACGGCCGGGCCCGCCCTCTTCTATACCGGCCCCATGCCCGCGCCGCTGCCCGGGGGCCCCGCGCCCGGGGGCCCCGGCGGGGTCGTGCTCGTCTACACCAGCCGGGGCCGCTTCCTGGGCACGGCCCGGGCCGGCCAGCGCGTCATTATCACCAGCCCTTTCCGGGTTACTATCACAATTATCTAATGGCGCTAACTCCCCGGCAACTAGAGGATAAGTGGACCACTCAGGAGTTCATTGCCGCTAACTACGACCAGCTAGACGACAGCTACTTGCGGCGTTTTACGACCGACCTAGTGGCGACGTTTGGCGCGCTGGGCAACCTGTCCGAACCCATTACCCTGGTCGGCGCGCAGCAGCTGGCCCGGAACTCCCCCAGCGACCCGCGGGTGGTGGCCAACGTGCTTTACGGCATCGAGAGCGGGGCCTGGAACGGGGGCAAGGACAGCGCCACCGTGCACGTGCACGGCGTGAACCCGGGCAGCTACGCGCCCATCGGCTACACCTTCCTCAAGGGCGTGGGCACGCTGGTGCGGGTAGACGTGGCGGCCGGCACCTTCGAGCCGTTCGTCTCCGCTCCCGCCCCCGTCTCGGCCCAGCTGCTGGGCCTCGACCCGGCCACCCGCGAGCTGCTGGTGCTGCTCAGCCCCGGCGCATCGACCACGCTGGCCAGCTACGTGCTAGCCGAGTACGCGGCCGGCAGCACGCCCACCGCGCCACTGCCGGCCAGCGCCAGCATTGCCAGCCGCATCCTGCGCCTGCCGGCCAGCGTGTTCGGTACGACACTGTGCCTGCTCGACGCGGCCGGCCTACCCGTGCCGCTTGCGGAGCTAACGCACAAAGCCGACGAGGATGGCCGCTTCGACCAGCTCACGCCGCTCGACCCGGCCGTGCCGCAGAGCTCTATCCGCGGTTCTATCAACTGGCGCTACGAGGTGGCCCCGGCCACCGGGGAGTGGTACCTCAAGCCCGGCCGGTCAGTGATGTTCACGGTCGGCAGCGCGCTGCGTTTCCCGCCCGATGTGCAGGAAGGTGACATTTTCGGTGTGTACATCAATCCGACAAGTGCCACCACTCGCATCGTGCTTACCTGTGCTGGTGGTATCGACGAGCAGCTGACCCGGCGCTACACCAAAGGCACGTCGCTCGTCTTTCGCTACACGCTGTTTCCGGCCTCTACCGACGCCAACGGCAACCCGGTGGCGGCCTATTATGGCCTGCGCACGCTCCAGCAAACTACGCCTACCGCCCTTAACAGTCGCGGCGTCTTTGCCAGCGGCACCTACTACCTGCCGGGCGACGTGGCGACCTTTCAAGGTGCGCTCTACCTGCGCCAGGTCGAAGGCAGCGATACGACTCCAGCCCCCGACCCGGCTAAATGGGTAGGCGGGCCAAGTACACCGGCACCCGTGCTCGCGGTGGTGGCAGGCGTGGAGAAGGGCTATGCCACCCTGGCCGATGCCTTCGCCGCGAACCCGAGCGCCATTCACCTGCACGCTGACTTGCAAGTGGCTACAGTGATTGGGGGGCGCTTCGACGGCAAGCTATTCGGCAACGGCCACACCGTCACCATCACAAGTGCGGGGGAGCTAAAGCTGAGCCGCTACGCAAGCCTCTACCAGCTCAGCGTCGGGGGCGCGGGCAGCCTGAGCATCACGGGCAGCGGCGCGTCGGCCGGGGCCACGGTACCGCCTGCCGACGAGTGCGTGCAGCTGGTGGATTGCGCGCTGGACGTAGCGCTAAAGTTGGACGCGGTAGGCGCGTACCAGGGCCTGGCCCTGCGCGGCACGACCGTGGCCTCGAACCTGGCGGCGGGCGGCGGGCCGGTGTATCTCTACGACCTGGCCGAGGCCGCGCAGCCGCTGCCGGCCGGCTTTACGCTTATTGACCGGCGGCCGGGCGCGGCGGGCGGGGGCGGGCCGACTTACGCGGCGGGCACGGGTATTACCATTTCGGCTACCAACGTCATCAGCACCAACGCCGAGCGGGTGTATTTCTCGAAGTGGACGAATACCACCGGCCAGTTCCTGAGTAGCCTCACCACCAACTCCGCTGATGGCTACCAGTACTACTTCGTGGCCTTGCCCCAGAAAGTGAGCGAGATACTGCCGGCCGGCGCGGCGGGCTACGACCCCGCGACGGGCATCTTCACGGCCCCCGCCCACGGCCTCTACGACGTCAACTACTACCTGGCCGTGGTGGGCCTTGCGGCCGGCGACGACTACACGGCCCTGATTTGCGGCCCCAACTCGACCAGGCCCGCCATCGCCCAGCAGTGGTTTGCGGTCGGGACCGGCAGCTTCAATGAAGGCCGGCTGGTGGAAAAAATCGAGTTGCAGGCCGGCCAGCAAATAAAACTGGGCATCGGGGCCACCCACGCGCAGGCTGGTCAACCGTTTCAGTTCGTGGCCTCCGCTGCTGTTTCCCTCTACAAGTTTCTGTAAACAATGGCTCGTATTCCGTTCACGCGCACGCTCATCGAGGTGCCGGTTGCTGACCGCCGCATCGGCGACACGCTCATCAAGCAGAAGTTCCGCTTTACCACCCTCACCCACGAGCAGAATCTCGATGGCGTGTGCCGGGTAGCCATTAATGGCGTGGTCACGATGTACGCCAGCGAAGGCGGCGAGTACGGCCCCGCGCTCACGGCCGCTGGCTTTACAGCGCGGCCCGTGACGATGGCGGCCGACAACCAAACGCTGGTGGATGCGGCCACCGGCGCCATCCTGGCCATTCAGCAGGACGAGTCGGCCGCTGAGTGGGCGGCGCGCATCAACAGCTTTCCCCAGGACACGATGCTGCAAGGTGATTTCTTTGAGTACCTGCGCGAGCACGCCGACGTGCGCATCGGCGACCTGATTCGCCAGCACATCGCGCAGGCCGACGCGCTCGGCCGCTTCGCCTGATGGTCCTGCATTTCCCCGCCTGGTGGCTGCTGGTGCTGCCTACGCTGCTGCTGGCCGGCGTGGCCTGTAAAGCACTGAAAACCCGCCGCTAAGGCCCCGCCCCGCCCTACCCGGCGGGGCTTTTTTGCGTCCAGGCCTGTCCTTTCGCTGGCCCCTGCGCGCCAGCAATTTCGCCTCGTTCAATTTCTGCCCGATGCGTCACAATTTCCGACTCGCCTCCGCGCTTCTGCGCGAAAACTGGCTCATAGAGGCCCAGGCGGCCGACGCCCTGCTGCCGTTGCTGCAGAGCTGGCTCGACCAGGCCCCGTTGCACCAGGGCGACGACACCGGTGCCGAGGAGGCCAGGCAACTCGCCCCGCTGGCCGGCTGCTTCGCCGCCAGCCTCAGCGGCAGCGAGGCCACCCTGTACAAGAGCTTCGACGAGGCTCCCCAGGGCTCGACTGCTATCCTCGACATCACGGGCCCCATCCTGAAGGACGATTTCTGCGACTACGGCATGAACACCAAGGCCGGGCAGATTCGCGCGGCCTACCAGCACCCCAACATCAACTCGCTGCTCGTCAAGTTCGATACGCCCGGCGGGCAGAGCAACGCCCCGGCCCTGGCGGCCGACGCCATCCGCGAGGCCCGCGCCGCGGGCGTGCCCGTGCTGGGCTGGGTCGACCACGGCACCGCCGCCAGCGCGGGCTACTGGATTTTTGCCGCCTGCACCGAGGGCTGGCTGAGCCAGGCCACCGACCAGGTGGGCTCAATCGGCGGCTACCAGCGCCTGCGCAAAAACGCCTCGACCGACGTGCTGGAGGTGTACGCGCCCCAGTCCAAGCAGAAAAACCTGTCTTACCGCAAGGCCGCCCAGGGCGACACGTCGCTGCTGGAGGCCGAGCTGGCCGAAACCGTGGACGTGTTCATCGAAAGCGTCAAGGCCGACCGCGGCGACCGCCTCAAGGAAGGCACCGATGCCTTCGAGGGCGGCTTGTTTATGGGCCCGAAAGCCGTGAGCGAAGGCCTGGCCGATGGTATCGGCACGTTCGCGCAGGCCGTGGCCCGCGTGCAGCAGCTGGCCGCGGAAGCCGCGCCCGCCGCGGGCCCGTCGGCGCCGGCCGCCGCTCCCCCGCAATTCTCATCTGATAATTCTTTAACCCCCTCTTTACCCGTGGAATACCCCCTGCTGCACGCCCTGTTGGGCCTGACCGTTGCCCTGAACGTCGATACCGAAAAGGGCTCGTACCTGAGCGCCGCTAACCTTGCAAGCATCGAGCAGGTGCTGGCCGGCGTCGCCGGCAAGGACGCCGAGCTCGCGACGGCCAAGGCCGACCTGGCCACCGCCAACACGTCGCTGAGCACCGCCACGACGGCCCTGGCCGAGGCAAATGCGAAGCTCAAGACGTACGCCAACGTGCCCAGCAAGGAGCACGCCGCGCCCAAGCGTGAGGGCGACGACCCGCAACTGACCACCACGACCGACGAGGTGGACCCGCAGCTGGCGGCCGTGCTGGCCATGAAGGCCGAGCTGGGTATTCCCAATAAGCTGTAAGCCCGCTGCAAGTGGCCCAGGTGGCCTCTAAAACACATTTCTTATCTTTTTTTCTGCTTTATGAATCCTGATGTATCGAAGCTGGTCGGCTACGCCGGCACGTTTCAAAAAACGCTCATCACCCGGCTCGTCAACGGGCTGCAAGTCACCCAGGACTGTACCCTGCGGCCCAACATCAAGGTCAAGGAAAACATGACCAAGCTCTTCGTGAGCGGCGACGTGAAGCCCTACGACGGCGTGCGCGACACGCTGGCCAAAATCTCCTACGAGCCCCGCTCGCTGGAAGTGTTCATCGGCCAGTACGACGTGGACATCGAAACCATCGCCGCCCGCAAGACGTGGATGGCCGAGGTGATGAAGCCGGGCGTGAACCCCACCGATTTGCCCTTCGAGCAGCTCACCTGGCAGGCCGTGATGGACGACTTCGCCACCAAAATCAACGACAACACGGTGTGGAACGGCCGCCGGGCCGTGGCCAAAACCGCCTCGTCGCTGGCCACGGGCTTCGGCAACATCATCAAGGACGAAATCGCGGCCGGCTTCATTACGCCCGTGATTACGGGCTCGATGCTGACCGATACCGTGGCCAAGGTGGAGGCCGTGTACAAGTCGCTGCCCACCAAGTACCGCCGGATGAAAATGCCCGTGTACTGCGCCTACAACGTGTACGATGCCTACTGCGAAGACTACGCCGCCCGCTTCGGTACGCAGCCCATCTACAACCAGTTTCAGCAGCTCGTGATTCGCCACTCGGAGGGCAACGCCGTGCTCAAGCCCGTGACCTGGATGGCCGGCTCGGAGCGCATCGTCATCACGCCCCAGAGCAACATGCTGGTGGGCACCGACCTGCTCAGCGACGGCCAGAAGATTTTGACCGACCCCAAGCTCTACTCGCTCGAAGCCGGCATCCTGATGGCCATCGGCTTCCAAATCGAAGACCTGGAGCCGCTGGCCGTCAACGACCACGTGTAGTAACTGGCCTTTTAAGCAATTAATTAACCCGCGACCCACCGCGCTGCTCGACGCCGAGCAGCGCGGTGGAGTTGCCCCTAACCGCTTAACCTCGTGGAAGTAACTAAAACCCCCGAAGAGCTGCAAACCGCCCTGACGGCCGAGCAAGACAAAAACAAGCAGCTGGAGCTGGAGCGCGACACCGAGCGCGACGCTCGCGGCAAGGCCGAGCAGGCCCTGCGCGATGCCAACCTCCTCATCGACGAGCTCAACCAGGAACTGGGCGAGCGCCCGGCCGCCGTGAAGGCCCACACCGCCACGCTGGGCAGCGGCAAGGACGCCCAGACCTACCAGTTCGTGGTGCCCCAGTTCTACCTGGCCGGCCACGGCAAAGTGGTGGCCACCGACGTCAAAAACAACAGCGACGTGCTCAAGGCCCTGGTGAAAGCGGGTGCCAAGGTTATCGAGCTGGTGCCGGCCAAGTAGGCCAGCTGGGCCCAGCGCCCGACGACACTCGCAGGAAGTAGTAATTTATTATTTATCAATCAAATGGCACTGATACTAGACGACCTCGAATTTGAGGAAGGTACCCTTAACATGGGCGGCACGGCCGGCAAGGTGTACGCCATCCCGGCCTCCGACGTGCTGAGCATTACCCCGCCCGCGGCCGGCTCGATGACCGTGCTCACCGGCGGCGTGGTGTTCAAAACGGGTAAGAAGTGCGCCGAAATCTACATGACGGCCGACACCGGCGAGGTGAAGGACGTGGAGGTAGGGGAGAAGGACGGCGGCTCGTTTGAAACGAACGCCGAGTTCTGGACGCCGCGCATCTCGGACAAGGTGCTGCTGCTGAAGTCGCAACTCTCCAACGGGGGCTTCATCCTCTTTATGAAGGACGGCAACGGCACCCTGCGCATTATTGGCAGCAAGGACCACCCGGCCTACCGGGTGCCCAAGGAGGTAGGCACCGGCAAGGCGCCCAAGGACCGCAACGGGGCCTCGTTTGCCTTTGTGGCCGCCTCGGCCACGCCGGCCTACATCTTCGCCGGCACCGAGGCCGAGCTGCTGACGCCCGGCCCGTAAGGGGGGAATTTTTTGTGGGAAAGAACCCTACTCAGCGCCCGGCCTTTGGTCGGGCGCTGTTTCGTTTTAGTATCTTCGCCCCGCTGACACTTATTGACGATTACCCGTTCGCCCCAGCCGTGCCATACGGTCGGGGTGTCGAGCGGGAGCATGACCCGCATACTAGGGCGAACGGCTCATAAGTGTCAGCAGCGAACACCCTGACTTTGTGCTGCGCATGGCTAAGCAACCCGCCCCCCTCGGCTTCGGCCGCCCCCGGCCCATGCCCGACGAGGCGGGCGCGATGCCACCTACGCCCCCAGTGGGCGAAACCGACGAGCAGGATGCGGGCAGCGACCCCAACTTCGAGGCCCTGATGGAGGAGGTCGGCCGGCGCTTCGAGCCGGCCCACTCGCTGGAGCAGGCCGGGCTGCAACTCACGACCCAGCAGGTATTCGAGCGCTTGCAGGCCTTCTACCCCAGCACGTTCTACTCGGTGCGCCTGGTGTACGACGCCCTGCAAAAGCTCGGCTTTACCTACGACGACCCGTTCAAGGACATGAACTTCGTGTGGCTATTTAAGTAGGCGTGGGGCTACTTGGCCGGGCGTTGCAGCAAGTATGTGAAATAATTAGGGGCGAGGCTATTGTAGCCAACGATTTCCCAGCCCTTACTGCTCAGATAGTTGAGAACTAAAGGTTCTGAGTCGAAGGAGTCAACTTTTGCGGATTCAGCTGCCAATTCGCTATCGGTTACGGGATTCAGCTTGGATTCTTGGCCGTAGGTCATGGCAACGTAGGTAATAGTGTTGCTGGTAGCATCTCTAACTCGTATCGCCAGCCGGCAGAACTGCTTGGGCTGGTGAGCAGTAGTGCCAGGGGCGGTCTGGGCGCGGGTAGGGGCGGTGGTGCCGGCAGCGAGCAGCAGGGCGAGGGTGAGGT
>JAKONR010000515.1 GCA_022701825.1 Hymenobacteraceae bacterium
ATGTCGGCCACGCTGGCCTGGTAGTCGAGCTCGTTGCGCCGGATGGTATTGCGCAGCTGAAAACCCTGAAAAATAACGAGCTGCGAGGCCGCCGAGAAATTGTTGGCCCGCACCGTCTGGCTCTGAAACTCAAACGTGAGCGGGTTGACGCTGGTGCCGAACTGCCAGTTCTGGCTGCCGTTGAGGTTGGCCGTGGGCAGCAGGGCGGCCTTGCTTTGGCGCAGCACCTGGGCGTTGCTCTGGGCCTGGAGTTGGCTGAGGCGCACGTTCAGGTTATGCTCCAGGGCGTAGTCTACGGCCCGCTGGAGGCTCCAGGGGCCGGTAGCAGCAGCGGCTGGCGCGCCCAGCGCCGCGCCGGGCGCGGTGGCCGGGCGGGCGGGCTGCGGGGCCGTTTGGGCCGCGAGCGGCCCGGCCGCCAGCAGCGCGGCCAGCCCCAGGGCGGCAGGTAGGCAAGTAGTTTTTGCAGTCATACGGAAAGGAAGGTGGGCACAAAAATGGGACGCAGCGCGGCTACCTCAACGCGGCCGGCCACCCAATATTTTTGGGCGGGCAGCCCCGGCCGCCTGCATCGCGCGCCGGGGCCGGGCATTACACGCGCCGCGGGCGCGCTACTCCAGCGTCGGGATGTAGGTAATGCGGTGTACCCAGCGCAGCTGCCGCAGGTAAGCCAGGGTGATGTCGTTGATGGGGCTATCCATTTCGATAAACTGCCGGGCGGCCTCGTTTTTGCCTTTGCGCGACACGAACATGGTGGCGATGTTGCAGTCGTCGTGGGCGATAACGGAGGCGATAAAGGCGATGGAGCCCGGCACGTCGTCGGCATCGACGATGAGCGTGTGCAGGCTGCCCGAGAAGTCGCAGCCGAAGCCATCGACCTCCACAATGCGAATAACGCCGCCGCCCCGGCTCTGGCCCACTACCTCCACGCGGTGCCCGTCGGGGCCGGTCAGGTTGAGCTTTATCGTGTTGGGGTGCAAAGTCGAGGCGTTGCCCACGCTCTGAAACGTGTAGCGAAAGCCCGCTTCGGCGGCGTGGTCGAAGGCCGTGCGAATGCGCTCATCGTCAGTGGCGTAGCCCAGCAGCCCGGCCACGATGGCGCGGTCCGAGCCGTGGCCCTCGTAGGTGCGGGCGAAGGAATTATAAAACGTGATAACGGCCTCGGTGGGCAGCGCGCCCAAAATGCGGATGGCCGCCCGCGCAATGCGGACCACGCCGGCCGTGTGCGACGAGCTCGGGCCTATCATCACCGGCCCTATCATGTCAAAAATGCTGGATTTCTCGGCCACGGGAAATGGAATTATGAGTTATGAATTATGAATTATGAGTTTTTAACTGCTGAGGCTAGGCAGCAATTTCTAATTCATAATTTTTAATTCATAATTCCTCAAAAGTAGGGGGCGCGGCCCATCCGGCGCGGGAGGGCGGGCCGGCGGGCCGATATTTGCGGCGGCCACCCTCCTACTGCTCATGTCCGATTCTGCTACGCCGCTGCCTGTTTCCGAAGAGTTTTCGCCCGCCGTGCTGGCCCAGCTGCGGCGCTTGCAGGCGCGTTACGCCGCCGATGGCCAGGATTTGGCCGCCTACCTCGAAGGGCTCTACCACGCCGACTACATCAACTACTGGGACTACATCGGGCTGGATACGCTACTGAGTTTGCAGCGCCCGCTCACCAAGTTTCCCGACGAGGAAATCTTCATCATCTACCACCAAATCACGGAGTTGTACTTCAAGCTGTGCCTGCGCGAGTACGAGCAGCTGGGCGAGCTGCAAGCGCCCACGCTAAGCGAAGTACTGCTGCGCCTGGGCCGCGTGAATCGCTACTTCGAGGCGCTGATAAGCTCGTTCGACGTGATGGTGGACGGCATGGACAAGGCGCAGTTTTTGCAATTCCGCATGAGTTTGATGCCCGCCTCGGGCTTCCAGAGCGTGCAGTACCGCTTTATCGAAATAGCCAGCACGGCCCTCGAAAACCTAGTGCCCGCCGAGAAGCGCCGCCTGCTCGGCGACGCGCCCACCCACGAGGAATTTATGGGCTGCATCTACTGGCAGGCGGGCGCCACGGTGGAGGAAACCGGGGCCAAAGCCCTGACTTTAACCGAGTTTGAGCGCAAGTACACCGGCCAGCTGGTGGCCCACGCCCGCCACTACCAGCACCGCAACGCCTGGGCCGTGGTGCAGCGCCTGCCCGCGGCCGAGCGCCAGCACCCGCGCCTGCTACGCGCCCTCAAGCAGCTCGACGTGAACGTGAACGTGAACTGGCCGCTCATGCACTATAAGTCGGCCGTGCGCTACCTCCAGCGCGACCCTAATGACGTGCCCGCCACCGGCGGCACCAACTGGCGCAAGTACCTGCCGCCCAAGTTTCAGCGCCGCATTTTCTACCCCCAGCTGTGGAGCGCGCAGGAGCTTGAAGACTGGGGCAAAGGCTGGGTGGAAAAGATACTGGAAGAGGTAGGGTAAGTTGTAGCTCGGGCGCTGCGAGCCCGAGCTAAATTTCAACAACTCGCTGGCTTTAAGCCGCTTTAACTGAGTAGTCGAAGCGAATGGGCCGCTGCCACCAGCCGGGGGCCGCCAGCACGGGGTGCGCGTAGTCGCCGCGTTGCGCCAACCCTTGCACCAACGCGTGCAGGGCCGTGGGCCGGGGCTGCCCCCCGCGCACGTCGAACACGCCGGGCTCGTAGGAAGCCCCGTCCTGGGTGAGCAGGTTGTCCCAGTCAAAGGCCCCCAGCAGCGACCAGACCGTGAAGCCCCGCAAATCGACGCCGCTGTCGCGCAGGCGGTTAGCTACCTGCCAGAGCTGGTAGAGCCAGCGCATCTGCTCCTCGCGGGTGCAGCCCAGGTGGGCCTCCGTGATGGCCAGCGGCAGGCCGTAGCGCTCCCACACGGTGCGCAGCAGCGTTTCGGGGCCGGCCACCGGCGCGCCCTCCACCCGCAGGGCCTGCAAGTCGGCGTAGGCCGCGTGGTGCAGGCCGCGCAGGGCAGGCTGCCCCGGAAACAGGGCCAGCCGCTCGTCTAGGTAGCGCTCGCTGGTGGCGTAGTGGTTGATGCCCAGCACGTCGGGCGGCAGCGGCTCCTCAATGAAAAGCTGTAATTCGGCTTCTTCGATACCGTGGGTGCGCAGGTAGCTCCACAGCGGGTGGCCGGGCGCGAGGCGGCCGGTCAGAATATCGAACGTCAGCCAGCGGCGGTGGTTTTCGAACGCTACCTGCCGGGCCAGGGCGGGGGTGCCGTGGGCCTGGCCCAGGTCTTCGGTTTGCACGAGCCGGGCGGCCGGGTTCACCTCCCGAATGGCGCGCATGGCCTGCCAGGTGGCGTGCAGCTGGTTGAGCAGCAGGCGCACGAAGGTGCGGTCGTCGCGCCCGTGCGGATACCACAGGCCGTAGAGCCCGCTAAAGCGGGCCGTCGTGAGCGGCTCGTTCACGGGGGTGTAGTCCGTCACCCAGGGGTAACGCTCGGCCACCATGCGCGCGTAGCGGGCCAGGCCGGGGGCAAAATTAGCTTGGTCGAGGGCCGTGTAGCGCGGGCCGCTGCCGTGGTGCACCAGCCCCACGATGGGCGTTATGTCGAGCTCGCGCAGGCGGGCCAGCCGCTCGTCGGCCCAGCGCCAGTCGGGGTGGTCGAGGCTTTCGGGGGCTACGTGCTCCCACAAAATAGGGTAGCGCAGCGTGCGCAGCCCCAGGGCCGCAAACTGGTCCAAGTCCTCGACCCGCTCCCAGTGGCCGTTGCGCGTGAGCTGGTTGGAGTAGGCATCGCCCACGCGCCGGCACGTGCATTCCACCCCGCCCCAGATTTCAATTTTCGTCTGCTTCATACAAGATACACGTGTGTACTGCTTTGAAGCGGCTACCAGCCGCTAAGTCAATTTAGGCTATTCAAGAATTTAACTATTTGTTAGTCAATAAAATACTTGCATTATCAATACTCTGCCTACTATATATTTCGCTTGCGTGCTGGCTCCGCGCCCTTTATTCAGGCTTTCCGCGCTGCGCCCGGCCCGGGTGGGGCGGCCAGTTCAATATCCTTGGTTTCGGGCACCAGCAGCCAGTAGAAACCAGTGGCCAGCAGCCCCATGCCCGCCAGCGCGCCAAAGCCTACCGCGTAGCCAAACTGCTTCACCACGTAGCCCGCCCCAATGCTACTGAGCGCCGCCATCAGCCCAATGGCCGAGTACACCACGCCTTGCAGCAGGTTAAACCGGCCGGTGCCGTTGCTCAGGTCGGCTATCATGAGCAGGGTCACGACGCCCAGCAGGCCGGCCCCGATGCCATCGAGCAGCTGAATGGCGGTGAGGGTCAACGGATTATCAATAAAAGCGAAGAGCAGCGCCCGCACCGGCAGCAGCAAAAAGGCGGCTAGCAGCACCTTTTTGCGGCCGTTTTCGGAGGCCTTGCCCGCGTACCTGGCCACAAACACCATCACGCCCTGCGCCACGATGATGGCACCCGACAGGTAGAGCGACGAATTTTTCTGGTCGACCAAGCCCATTTTCTGCCCCAGCAGCGGCAGCATGGGCGCATTGGCGAAGTGAAACAGCGCGATGGCCACGGTGAACACCAGAATGTTGCGGTTGGCCAGCAACTCTTTAACCCCCGCCACGCTGGCGGGCTGCCCAGTCTCGGCGGTGGCGCCCCGCGCCAGGTCGTGGTCGATGTCTTGCTCGCGCACCACCAGCACCGCCACTACCAGCAGCAGGCACTGCACGATGGCGAAGTAGAAAATGCCCTCATATGAAATGTAGCGCCCAATGAGGCCAGCCACAATGGCGGCCAGCATGTTGCCCAGGTGATTGAAGCTTTCGTTGCGCCCCACGCGCTGCGACAGGGCCGCCCGCCCCACAATGCCCAGCGTGATGGCCGCCACGCACGGCGCGTACACCGACTGCGTAAACCCCACCCCTAGCTGCGAAAATAGCACCGGATAAAAGCTGCTGTCCACCACCACGGCCAGGCAGCACACCGCGATAATGAGCGAGGCCCCAATCAGCAGCAGGCGCTTGTGCCGGGTGCGGTCGATGAGGGCGCCTGCCGGGGCCTGCACCAGCAAGCCAATGAGGCTGGGCGCGGCAATGACAATCCCGATTTCATCGGCCGACCAATGGCGCACCGTGAGCAAGTACACCGACAGGTACACGCCCACGCCATCCTTCACGTCGGCCATGAGCAGGCTCACCCAGTCGAGGCCCTTCAAACTGCGGGTTTTTGCTTCCATAGTGACCAAGTAGCCAAGTAGTAAGGTCCCTGTGGGCAGCACAGGCCGAGCGGCCTGCAAGGGGCAGCTATTTTAATAGACAGGCGTGGAAAACCACTACCCTACCAATACCGACGGCGGATTGGCCGATTGCAGCAGCCGCTCGTCTTTGAGGTGGCGGCGCAGGCCGCTCTCCACGGGGGGCAGCAGCCGGCCGTGCTGGCTACCCAGCGCGCTGTAGCGCGGGCGGCGGGCGGCCCAGCCAAAACTAGCCGCTGGGCGGGGCACCACGCACGCTTCGTCGAGGCCCGCCACGCGCAGTGCCAGGCGCGCAAATTCGGCCCAGGTATAAGCCCCCTCGTTGGCGAGGTGCCATAGGCCGCAGGCCTGGTCGAGCAGCAAATCGAGGCTGTGGTTGACGAGGTCGGGCACGTAGGTGGGGGAGATGAGCAGGTCGTCGGCCGCCGCAAAGTCCTCGCCACGGCGGGCGGCGGCGAGGGCGTGGTACACAAAGTTGTGCTCATCCCAAGCGCTGAAAAAGGCACTGGTGCGCACCACCAGGGCGCTGGGCAGCCGGGTCAGTACGGCTTGCTCGGCCAGTAGCTTGCTGTGGCCGTACACGCTCAAGGGCCGGGGGGCATCGCCCTCGCAATACGGGGTATTACGCTGACCGTCAAATACTAAATCCGACGAAAACGTGAGCAGCTGCACGCCTTGGGCAGCGCAGGCGGCGGCCAGCAGCTCGGGGCCGGTGGTGTTTTCGCGGTAGCAGCGGTCGGCATCCGCCTCGGCCTCATCGACGCGCACGTAGCCGGCCGCGTTGACCACGGCCCAGGGCTGGTAGCAGCGCAGGGCGTGGGCCACGGCGGCGGCATCGGCAATATCGAGCGCGGCGCGGCTGAGAGTGATGGCGTGCAGGCCCCGAATGCGGCACACGCGCCGGAAAGCCTGCCCCAGGGTGCCGGTGCTACCGGTAATCAGGATGGGCTGGGTGGTGGCAGAGGACATACGAAATACGTTGATTGAGCTTATTGAACTGGGATGAACCGGACGAACTGACGGATATCCCACAACTAATCAGTGGCCTATCAGCCAGTTAATTACCAGTAAGAATAGTCTACCTCATTCGGCAAGTTCCACGGTTTGCGGGGCGTAGCTAGCCCAATTTCAGGCAGGCGGCGGCCCTTATTTTAGGGCCTCTACTGCCGGGTGCCAGGTGCTGGCGTGGCAGCGGGGGCAGCTTTTGGTGGGCGACTGGGGGGCGTCTTCCACGTTGCCGCAGGCCACGCAGGCGTACTTGCCCGCCGCCACGGGCTGCAAGTCCCGAAAATCCTCGTCCCAGCCCGGCACGATGGACAAGCCCGGCGCCGGCTCGTCGGCCTCTACCATGCTGAACGTGCCATTGGCCTCCATGTACAGGCGCTTCACTTGCCCCAGGTGCTCCAGGCTATCGCCGCGCAGCTGGGCAAACAGGCGCTCGCGCGAGAGCACCACGCGCTCCATCACGGGCAGCTGCATAACCCCATCGACAACCACCGTCGTGACGGTGCCTTGCAGCAGTTCTTCGACCGTGGGGTGCCGGGCGGCCCAGCGCGTTACGAGGCGGTGCAGCACCACCACGGTGGCCACGATGGCCACGGGCGCCAGCAAGCCGCGGTCGGGCGAAAGCAGCGGAATGCCGATGCTCACGGCTATCGACACCAGGCCGGCCAGCTCGGTGCGGCTGACTTGGCCGGCCTGGCGCTTGCCCATCAGGCGCAGGCCCGTGAGCAGCAGCAGGTACATGGCCACCAGGCGCAGCGAGCATTCGAGCAAAAAGCTCCAGGGCACCTCGCCCATCAGTATGCGCAGGTAATCAGTAAGGTGGGGCGGCGGAGGGGGCGGCATAATCGTATCAGCTAAAGGAGTGATGAAATATTTTTGCTGTTTTTTAGCGCCCGCAAAACCTTAGTGTTCAGGCTATTTGCCTGCACGTGGCCTCGCTCGTGCGCTAGCTATGTAGATGACCCAGGACTTATTCCTGGCCCTCTTTCCCGGTTTTTACCAGGGAGGCCGGTACCCAGTTTTGGGCCTGGCAGCGCAGGCAGTGGGGGCCGGCGTGCTCGGTGGTGGTGGGCACGTGGCCGCAGGTGGCGCACACTTTCTTGTTGAAGGCCGGGCCGCTGATGGCGGCGGGCGGCGCATCTGCGCGCGGCAAAACGCTCAGGCCGGGCTGCGCCTCGGCGAGCTTGTAGATGCTCAGGCGGCCGTTGGCCTCGAAGTACACGCGGCGCAGCTCACCCAGTTGCGCCACGCTCTCGTTGCGCAATTGCCCAAAAAGCTGCTCCTGCGACAGGGCCTGGCGCTGCATGGCGGGCAAGTCCAGCAGGCCATCGCGCACCAGCAGGGCAGCGTCGCCCTGCTGTATCAGCTCCGCCCGGCGCGACTTGTACGCCAGCCAGTTGGTGAAGCGGTGCATGAACAGCAGCGCCAGTAGCACCGCCACGCTGGGCAGCAGCCCGGCGGTCGGAATCTGCATGGGCCCGGCAATCACGGCGCCCAGCGTCAGCACCACGGCCAGCTCGGTTACCGACATCTGGCCCTTCATGCGGCGGCCCATCAGGCGCATAATGAGCACCATCACCAAAAAAATCACGAACGCCCGCAGGGCCGTTTCACCCACGAACGACGGCGGCGCCTCGCCAAACAGCCAGCGCTGCCAGTCGCCGAACAAGATATCTTCCTTCTTCATAAAATCCTCTAATCAATAGCAATGACCGAGGAAAATGAACGGCTGGCCGGACTGCGGGTTGCGGCAAAAAGCTAGTTAGCTTTCGCCAACATAGTTTTTTCGATATTACTAATCAAGCAATTAGCCCCACGGTTCTTGGGCGCTACTTGCTGCGCGCAATGCGGTAAGGCACCCGCCCCTAGTGCAAAGGATACAATATTTTTACCCAGCTATTTTTTTTAGCAGCTACCCCTTATCCAGCTGCTTTTTACCCCATGTTACTACGAGCCTACCCCCCGGACGGCGCGCGCGCCGCAACACCCCGCTAGCCTCCCCTACCCTCAAAATAGAAGGCGTGGTAGCTGGGCAAAACGTTGCCCGGCTACCACGCCATATGGGTTGGTCTGCCTTAATTCCGCACCGCAATCAGCAATCCCAGTTCCTTGTAGCGCATGTTGAATTTCTTGGCGATGGCCGCGTTGGTCAGCGAACCCTTGTAGATGTACACGCCCGAGCGGAAGTGCTCGTTGGTAAACAGCGCTTCGTTGATACCGCCTTGCTGACTGATTTCCTGCAGGATGGGCGTAAAGATGTTGCTCAGCGCGTTGGTGGCGGTGCGGGGCACCCGCGAGGCGATGTTGGGCACGCAGTAGTGCACCACGTCGTACTTGCGGAAGACGGGCTTGCTGTGGCTGGTAAGCTCGCTGGTTTCGAAGCAGCCGCCCTGGTCGATGCTGATGTCGATGATGATGGAACCGGGCGCCATGCTGGCCACCATGTTTTCGGGCACCATGAAGGGAATACGCCCCTCCTCCACCGCCAGGGCCCCAATGACCACGTCGGCCCGCCGAATCTGCTGGCTCAGGGCGAAGGTATCGAGGGTGCTGGTGTAGAGCTGCGCGCCCAGGTTGTGCTTGAGGCGGCGCAGCTTATAAAGGTGGTTGTCAAATACTTTTACCTCGGCCCCCAGCCCGATGGCGGCGCGGGCGGCGTACTCGGCCACTGTACCCGCCCCCAGAATGACGACCTGCGAGGGCGGCACGCCCGTGATGCCGCCCAGGATAATACCCTTGCCCTCGTTGGAGCGGGCCAGGTACTCGGCGGCCACCAGCATCACGGTCGAGCCCGCGATTTCGCTCATGGCGCGCACCACCGGCCGCGCGCCGCTGGGGTCCTTTATCAGCTCGAAGCCAATAGCGTTGACCTTTTTGCGGGCCAGGGCATTGATAAACTCGGGCGTCATGGTGCCCATTTGCAGGGCCGAAATCAGCGTCTGGCCGGGGCGCATGAGCTCGATTTCTTCCGCCGTGGGCGGGGCCACTTTCAGGATGATGTCGGCCTTGTACACCTCGTCGGTGGAGTAGGCAATGCTGGCGCCGGCCTCCGAGTAGTCGTGGTCGGAGTACTTGCTGGGCTCGCCGGCCCCACTTTCCAGCATCACCTCGTGGCCCTCGTTTACGAGGTGCAGCACGGCCTCGGGCGTGAGACCCAGGCGGTTTTCCTGGAGCAGCGACTCCTTGGGCAGCCCAATAAAAAGCTTGCGCTTACGCGTTTCCACGGCCAGCATCGACTCCTGGGTGAAGTAAGCGCGGCTGGTGGCCAGCGCGCCAAAGCCGGGGGGTAGCTGTTCGGCCATAGATTCTTCAATTATTAGGCATCAGTTATCAAATATCAGCCAATGAGCACCTTACTATGTATTACCCTGCTTGACTGACTACCTGCTCCTTGACGCCTTGATAATTGTTAATTGATAATTGTTAATTGAATTTCTCTGGTTTCCGGACCGGTTACGGTCAGCGCGACCTGTAAGTAGGCGGTGGGCAATAAGCCCGCCACGCGGGCCGGCCACTCCACTAAGCAAAGATACCCCGAATCGAAGTACTCGGCCGCGCCCAGCCGGGCGGCTTCCTCTTCAGAATCGACCCGGTAAAAGTCAAAATGGTACACCGGCCGCCCCCGCCCATCGCGGTACTCGTTCACGAGGGCGAAGGTGGGGCTACTCACGTCGTCGGCCACGCCCAGCACCGCGCCCAGCGCGCGGATAAGCGTGGTTTTGCCCGCGCCCATTTCGCCCGCGAAGGCCACCACCGAATGGCCGCTTTCGGCAATGGCCGCGGCGAGCGCGGCGGCGGCGGCGGGCAGGGCGGCGAGGTTGGGAATTTCTAGTTTCATAAGCTGTTGGCTAGTAGCTGCTAGCTGTTAGCTTTCGCCTGTAACTATCGGCTTTTCGAGAAAAGCTAACAGCTAGCAGCTACTAGCCAACAGCCAAAAATCAATGCATCCGGTCGTTGCGCACGGGCAGGCTCGTCACGATTTCGCCCTCGATTTTGAGTAGTTCCTGCAAGCGGGCGTCCACTTCCGCCGGGTCGCAGTATTCCTTGGCCAGGTCCACGTAGCTCACGAAGTGGCCGGCCTCGCTGGCCATCAGCTCGTAGTAAAACTGGCTGAGCTCGGGGTCGCGGTCCTGCAAGTGCAGCCACAGCAGCTTGAAGCGCTCGCAGCTGCGCGCCTCAATGAGCGACGACACCAGGAGCTGGTCCATGAGCTGGCGCTCGCGGGCACCGCCCTTGCGCACGTGCGCCATGAGCTGCACCACGTACTCGTCGCGCCGGGGGCGGCCCAGGGGCAGGCCGCGCTTGCGCAGTTCCTTCACCACGCGGTCGAAGTGCTCCCACTCTTCGGCTACCAGGGCGGTGAGCTCATCGACGAGGCGTTCCTTTTCGGGGTAGTGCACGATGAGCGAGATGCCGGTGCTGGCCGCCTTTTGCTCGCAGTAGGCGTGGTCGACCAGGATTTCTTCGAGGTTTTTGCTGGCCAAATCTGCCCAGCGCGGGTCGGAGTTGAGCTTGAGCTTGAGAATTGTCTTCACCGCAGATTCAAACGGATTTGTAGGATTGAACGGATACGCCCGCTACGCGGGCGGGCTGCGTAGGCTGGGTTGGAACGTTTTTTAAGCTGCCGGCCATCGACTTGAGCGACTAGCTGGCGAGCGGCGCCGGCCGGTTGGAACTAGTGCAAGGACTACTTGGCCGGGGGTGAACTGGCTTGCCAAGCCGGCCAGGATTGCTTTTTAGGAAAGCTAAGGTAACACGCATTGCACGCCGGGCCTACGCACAGCCCCGCGCCCTGCCTCGCCCACCCCGCCCGTCCGCGTAGCGGGCGTATCCGTTCAATCCTACAAATCCGTTTGAATCTGCGGCCTAGCTAAAAAAGCGCCAGCGCACGCCGAACTGGAAGCGGCGCGGGTAGGCCGTGTACATGGGCGTGGTGAAGTAGCCGCCCGCGTCGAGGCCCTGGTTGACGTAGGCCACTTTCACGAAG
>JAKONR010000534.1 GCA_022701825.1 Hymenobacteraceae bacterium
ACCGTGCGCGGCTCCGACCGCGACCCGGCCTACGCCATCATTCAGCAGGCGCAGCAGTGGCGCGCCTACCACCGGCGCGAGGTGGCCACGTTTCAGGCCCGCCTCTATATCAAGAGCTTAATTCGCCTCAGCGAAACGCCCAGCAAGGTTTTTGGCCTCTTCAAAATCGGGCCCGACGTGAAGCCGGGCATTCTGTATTTATCGGAAAGCCTGTCCGACATCCGCTTCACGCAGCCTAATAGCATCAAGGAGCGCATGATTTCGAGCCGCGTCAGCGGCGACTCGCGGGGCATCAGCTTCAACCGGGCGCAGGGCGGGCTCAATTTCTACGACAACGTACTGAAGCCTGGCTTTTCGGAGCGCGGCTTCGTGTCGCCGATTGCCAGCAATTCGTTTTTGTTTTACCAGTATGAGCTGGTAGGCAGCACGCAGCAGGGCGGCGAGCTGGTGCACAAGATTAAGCTCATTCCGCGCCGCCGCACCGACCCCGTTTTTTCGGGCTTTGTCTACATCGTAGACGGCTCGTGGCGGCTGCACTCCGTGGATTTGCGCCTCACCAAAGACGCCCAGCTCGACTACGTCGACGACCTGCGCATCGAGCAGCTGTTTGCGCCCGCGCCGGCCGTGCCGCACGTGTGGGCACTGCAATCGCAGAAGCTGAGCGTCAATTTCTCGGCCTTTGGCTTCAAAGGCTCAGGCTACGCTACGGCCGTTTTCTCCAATTACAACCACGTAGTAGCCACCTACCCCGCCCCGCCCGAAACCAAGCAAACGCCCGCTGCTACCGCCCCAGCCGTGGCAGGCCAGCCGGGCCAGCCGGCCGCGCCGCCCGTCATTGCCCCAGTCACGACCAAGGAATTGACCCGCCAGATTAAGCGCCAAAAACCCGACCTCTCGGGCCTCAGCAAGCAGGTGCGGCGGCAGGTGAAGCAGGCCCGGCGCGACTCGGTGCGCAACGACCCGTTTGCCCAGATGAAGAAGGGCGAAGTGATGCTGGTGGAGAAGGGCGTGAACGAGCGCGACAGCTCGTACTGGACGCAAATCCGGCCCGTGCCGCTGACGGAGGAGGAAAAGCTCGACTACCACAAAAAGGACAGCTCGGAGGTCATTCGCAACTCGCGCCCCTACCAGGATTCGCTCGACCGCAAGCGCAACGAGTTCACACCCGGCAAGTTGCTGCTCAGCGGCTACACCTACCGCAACACCTTTCGCAAGACCAGCTTTTCAGTGCAGCCCATTTTTAACGAGCTGCAATACAACACGGTAGAAGGCTACGTGCTGAACGCCCAGGCCACCTACACCCGCCGCACCACCGACCGCCGCTTCGTGACCCTGACGCCCACGCTGCGCTACGGCTTCCAGAACCAGCAGCTGCAACCCAGCCTCACGCTGGCCTGGCAGCTCGACCCGGTAAAGATGCGCCAGGTGGGCCTGGTGGCGGGCCGCACTATCGAAAACTTCGACCGCAACACGCAGCTCACGCCCTTCGCCAACTCGGTGTACTCGCTGCTGGCCAACCGCAACTACGCCAAGCTCTACCGCCGCGACGGCGCCGAACTCAGCTACCTTTGGGAGCCGGTGAATGGCCTCACGGTGCGCGGCGCGGCCAGCTACTTCGACCGCCACGAGCTCGAAAACACCAGCACCTACCTCTGGAATGACGTGCGCGGCCGCGCCTTCACCCCCAACCAGCCGGTGGCCGAGGAGATGCCCGAGGGCACGGGTTTTGGGCGCAGCCAGGCCACCACGCTCACGCTGGTGGTGAGCTACCGGCCGGGCACCGAGTTCATCACCCGGCCCGATGGCAAGTTTAACCTGGGCACCAAATACCCCACCTTCACGGGCCAGCTGCGGCAGGGTATGGGCGTGCTGGGCACCCACGTGCGCTACTCGCTGCTGCAAGGCTCGGTGCGCCAAACGGTGCAGCTGGGGCTGCTGGGCACCTCGGCCTATGAGGCCGTTATCGGCGGCTTCGTGGGCAGCGAGGCCAACCTCACGTTTGCCGACTTCCGGCACTTTTCGGGCAACCGCACCGTGTTCACCGGCAATTTCAGCCAGTTTCAGCTGCTCGACTACTTTCAGTTCAGCACCCGCCACAGCTACTTCGAGGGGCACTTCAACCACCACTTCAACGGGTTTATCTTCAATAAAATCCCGCTCTTCAAGGCGTTGAAATGGCAGGAGGTATTCTCACTCAACTACCTCCAGACCACCCAATCGGGCCCCTACCTGGAGCTGGGCGCGGGCATCGAGCACATTTTCAAGCTCGGGCGGGTCGATATCTTTACTTCGATGCAGCGCGACGCGCCTAACCGGACAGGCATCCGGGTCGGGTTAGGCTTTTAAGGTTGCAGCTTGCACAAAGCTACTAGGCTTATTATCTGCGTTTTATACCCTAATTTGGTTTACTCAGGCGTTGTTGGCCGGCCGTACTGCTGGCGCCCTGGCATTGGTTTTGAAAAAGGAGATTTACACTATTCTTTCTCCTTCATGAAAAACCTGTTCTTTCTTCTGGTATTCAGCCTTATGACGCTCGGGGCAGCGGCTCAAAAGATTGCCGTCAGCCGCAACCTCATCACGGTAAACCGGCAGCCCTACGCCCGCATCGAGCCGGGCGGCGAAACGGTATTTGGCGTCAGCAACATGTACTACGTCAGCTCGTTGCAGAATGAGCGACTGTTCGTAGTGAAGTACCTCACGCTCAACGACCCCGCCAACAGCAGCCCAAATAACCCGACGGGCAGCACGGGATATGTGCAGTTTGTATTCACCGCGGCCCGCTTGTATGTAGAAATGGCCGTGCCACTGAGCGGCTTTCGCACCATCAACATCGCACGCATTGTCTACGCCGCCCGCTTGCTTAAAGAGGATAAGCTTGACCCGCAGGCAGTGGCCGATTTCGCGGTTAATTACGGAACGCCTTATTCGGCCCGCATTCAGGTGCTGGCGCAGCCACTGCTGCTCCCGGCCAATGGGTATTAAGCCCGCTTATTTTACTTCTTCATAATCAACATATTCGCCGCCCCGAAACTCGCGCTTGCGCTCGGGGCCCGCCGTGGTAGGCGGCACGTAGTCGACGCGCACTTGGCCGGGTGCCGTATCGGGCTGGTGGGCCCGCGATTGGTAGCCCGGCTGCGGGCCGCCGCCCGTGGGCGGGTAAAAGCCGGCCTGCTGCGCCTTGTGTACCTGCTGGCGCACGAAGCTGCCGAGTACGGCCCGCAGCACTATCGGCAGCAAATACCGTACAAACAGGGAAAAAACCAGCAGCGCGATGAGAACAGTCATGGTGGGAAGCGAGCAGAACGAAAGAAAACAGTACGGCCAATCGGGGCGCAAGTTTAACAAAGCTGGGGCGGCTTTTGTGCTACTAAGCCTGCTTTTTGGCCTCGGAGCGCGGGCGCAGTCGGCCCCGCCGCGCCCCGATTTTGCTAGTCTCTACCGCCCCGCCGCCAGCCGCCTGCTGGCCGAAACCCGCCGCGAGGGCGACAGCCTGCGCCTGCTGCTCAACCAGCCGGGCGCGCCCGCCGGGCAGGCGCTGCCGCGCCTGCGCCTCACGGTGTGGCCCGCTTACGATGCCAAGCAGCCGCTGCTGCAAACCGCCCCGCGCCTGCGCCTCTACCCCGGTGCCGACCCCAACGCGCCGACGCTGGTGCTCACGGCGGCGCTACCGGCCGCTCAGCTACCTGCCGGGGCCGTACTGCGAGCGCGCCTGGAGCCGCCTACTCTCACCAACCAGCCCGACGGCCCCGACCAAAACCCGGCCACCACGGCCTGGCTGCACCTCACGCCCGAGCGGCTGGCCCGGCCTTTTATCTTGCTCGACTCGCTGGGCCTGGTGCTGGGCCGGCCCTACGTGCGGGCCGGCGAGGCGGTAGTAGTGGCGGGGTTTGGGCTGCCGCAGCCGGTGCACTGGCGGCGCTACGCCGCCACGGGCGTGGCCGCGCTGCCGCCCTTTGCCGACCCGCGCCGCCAGCCGGCCGCCCCGCGCCAGCTGGGCGTGCTCGACTCAAGCGCCGCGCCGCTGCCGCCCGACCACCTGCTGCGCCTGCCGCAGCCGGGGCTATATGCGCTGCGCGTGGGCGGCGCGGGCGGCGAGCCCGTGCGCACGGTGCCGCTGCTAGTGGCGCGCCCCGACTTTCCGGGCCAAAGTACGGCCGATGAATTGATTGAAAACCTGCTCTACCTCACCACCGCCGCCGAGCGCCAGCAGCTGCGCCAGGCCGCCAGCCCCAAGCGCGCCGTCGACCAGTTTTGGCTAACGGCCGCCGGGGGCGACCAAGGACGCGCGCGCGACCTCATCCGGCGGTATTATGGCCTCGTGACGGCGGCCAACGAGCTCTTTACTGGCCACAAGCCCGGCTGGCTCACCGACCGCGGCCTCGTGTACGTGGTGCTGGGCCCGCCCGCCACCGTGCGCCGCCTGCCCACCGGCGACGAGCGCTGGCAATACGCCGAGCTCGATGCCAGCGGCCGCGAGCTCACGTTTACCTTCCGCCCCCGCCCTAGTACCTTAGCACCTGATAACTATGAACTGGTGCGCCGCCCCGAGTACGAATCGCTCTGGTACGCCGCCGTAGAAAGATGGAGAAAGACACCGACCGTCCGCTAACCGGCGGATTTGACGACGACTACGTGCCGCGCCGCTTCCGCGAAGGCGCTGGCGACAGCCGCCCCGCCCGCGACAACCGCGATGCGCCGCGCGATAACCGCGACGACCGCCGCCCCGGCGGCGACGCCGGGGCCAACCGCGCCCGCCCCCAGCGCCCGTTTTACGACGAGCAAGGCCGGCAGGTGCCGCGCAAGCCTAGCGGCGAGCGCGACGCGCCCTACAAGCAGCACAACACCCGCCCGGCCGCCGACCGCAGCATCGACATGCTCTTCGGCCTGCGCCCCATATTGGAGGCGCTGAACGCGGGCCGCACGCTGGACAAGATTTTCCTGCTGCGCGGCACCAAGAACAGCATGACCCAGGACATTTCGGACCTGGCCCG
>JAKONR010000552.1 GCA_022701825.1 Hymenobacteraceae bacterium
CTTGGCGTAGCCGTCGGTCAGGTTCTCCACGCACAGGCGCAGGCTCTGCTCGTTTTGCTGGCGCGATACGGCCGTGGAGCCGTACTCCACGTCGCGCACGATGCCCGGCGGCTGCACGTAGGGAATACCGCCGCCGTTCGACAGGCCGTTTTCCTCCAGGCTCACCGTCGAGATGTTGAAGGCGGTGGCGTCGATGGTGGTTTGGCCCACCGTGAGGGCGGGGTCGGTGATGCGGGTGAGGTAGCGGCGCCACTGGTTGGCCACAAACTGCGGCTGCACCATGCGCAGCACCACCGGCTGCTGCCAGCCCGTGAGGTACATGCGCATAAAGCGGATGTTCTTGAAGCCGATGGGCTGGCCCTGCACCCCGGTGGGCTCGCGCACCGGAATGCGGAACTGGTACCACGTCACGATTTCGGTAGAGCCCGTGCCCGAAGTGCCGTTCACGGGCGCTTCGACTTTGTCGATGATGTAGTTCTGGCCGATGTTGAGGTTGCCCGGCCGCAGGCTCATCGCGTACTCGTAGTAGTTCTCGCTGTCCTGCACCACGTTGTCGCGGTTCAGGTCTTCCTTGTCGGGGTAGGCCGTCGAGCTCAGCTGCGAGTTTTCGGGCGAGTTGCCCTGGTAGTTGTCGTAGTCTTTGTAGCGCCCGATAATCTGGGTGCGGTCCTGGTCAAACGTCGGGTCGAGGTGGTGGCGGAAGTCATCGCCCGAGGGGTCGTTTAGGGTGCTGAACGGCCCCGGCGCCCGGCTTGGGTTGTAGAAGGCCTGCTCGGCGGGGTTGTCGAGGCCTTCGAGGCCCACGTCCTGCACCGCCCGCGCCCCGGCCGCGCCGCTAAAGGCGTCGGTCACGAACTGCTGCGTCGTGACCACACCCCAGTCGGTGTTATCGATTAATTGGGCCGGGTTGGTATCGGCGGGCGTGGGCAGGCCGTTCTCAAACTCGTGCCGGTTGCTGTCTTTCAGCACGTCCTCGCTCACGTTGCCCAGGTTCAGGATGAGCTGCCCGCCAACTGTATCATCGGTGTAGGGCACGCCAGCTGGGTTAGCGGTGCTGGGGTCGCTGTTGAGAGCGGCAGCTAGGCCGTTGGCTCCCTTAATGAAGGGGTCCATCAGCCAAAACTCCAAGTACTCTACGTTGGCGTTGTCGAAGTCCGTATCGAAGGTGATGGCCCGCGATACGCCCGCGTAGCGCCGCTGCAAGCCCAGCGGCGTGTTGGAGCTATTCGTAAAATGCCGCCCGTCGGCACTTACATTGGGCGAGTAGTTATAAGGGCCGCGCTCGTTAGGAAAGTAAGCCAGGTCAAACGAGTATTCGAAGCCGTTGCCGGTCGCGCCCAGGTCTTTTCGGGGAAATATCTCGTTGCGCTGAATACCCCGTGAGTAGTGGTTGTTGATGGTCGCGGTCGTAATATTGGCCGATACCGCCGAGCCGCCGGTGTAGTAGCTCTGGTCGACGGTGTACCAGGCCAGCTTGCCGCGCTGGAAGTTGGTAGCCAGCCCCGTGGCGGTGCCCAAAATGGGGGCTGGGGTGGCCGCCAGGCGCCAGGCCGGCACCGAGGCCAGCCCGCTCAGGGTGTAGGGCGTGCGGGCGTTCTCAAAGTCGTCGATGTAGCTCACGCCGTCTTCGCCGCGCCCGAGCTGCGACTTGCCCGCGATGAGCTTGGCCACCTCGCCCGTAAACGAAACGGTCGAAATTTCCTTGGTCGACACGATGGGCAGCATGTCCACCAGCTTGGTGAGCACCCGGCTGTCTTTGCGGAAGCTCAGGTCGGCCCCCAGCACCGTATTGTTGGCCGGCTCGTCGCCGATGTTCACGCGGTTGATGCCGGGCGCCTGGTTTTCCAGGATGTGCATGGCCGTGAAGCCAAACAGCGCGTCCTTGTTCAGGGCGTAGTCGAGGCGAGTGCCCAGCAGCTTGCGCGGCTGCACCTGCACCAGGGCATTTTTTTCGAAGGCCACCCGCAGCTCGTTGGCCGCGTTGAGGTAGGCCGTATTCAGAATTTTAACCTTGGCCTGGTCGTAAAAAACCTGGTAATCGACGCCCTCCGTCAGCAGCGTGCTGCCCGAGTACACCTTCACCGAGCCCTGCGCCACCCCGATGCCGGGCAGGCTGATTTCGTCGGCCCCGGCCGCGCCCTGAAAGCGCCCGCGCAGGAAAAACTTGTCCTTGGTTTGTACCTGCTGCGCGTCGCTCTGGGTCTGGTTGTAGAGCTCCGAGTATACGTATTTCGGGATGAGCGCCACGTCGGCCGGCACGTTGGGGTCAAACTGCCCTTGCAGGTACGAGCCAAACGGCTGCACGCTCGGGAAGATAATTTTGCCCAACTCGGGGTCGATGGTGACGCCGGGGAAGTAGTCGAAATTACCGTCAGCGTTGCGGTCGTTGTTGGCATTCACCCGGTCGAGCCCGAACACCTGAATCAGCGGCGTATTGATGATGCGCGAGCCGTCCTTCAGCGAAATCAAGTCAACGCCCGTCGCGTCGTCCTTGTAGATAATCTGGAGGTTAAAGTTATCGCGGTTGAGCTGCGAGGCGTTCAGGGAATAGATGTTTTTCATCATCAAATCCCAGGTTGGCGTGTTGCCGGTAGCCAGGTTAGGGTTGGCCGGGTTCACGGCCGGGTTGGCGGTGCCCACACCGGGGTTGGTGGCTTTCAGCAACTTGAGGAAGATAACCTGGTTCTGGTCAACCTTGGTGCCGTACTCGTTCACGGTTTCGCCCACGGTATAGGTTTTGCCGTTGTAGATGTACGAGTAGCTCACGCCGAGCACCTGGTCGGGCAGCAGGGCAGTATTGAGGTTAAGGTAGCCGAGCTGGGCGTTGAAGGTGTACTCGGTAGTCGCCATTTTGCGCGCCCGAATGCGCTCGTAGTCCAGGTTTTTGACCAGGTTCACGGTGCCGCGGGGCGTGGGCAGGTTGCCCAGGTACTGCTCCACGGTCAGGTTATCGCGGGTCGCGCCCGGCCCGATAAGGCTACCGTACAGGTTGTTGGCGATGTTGCGGGCCGGCGTTTTGGCGGTGGCGGCCGTGGCCGGGTTGTAGAACTGCGGCCGGTAGATGCGCTCCTCGCGCGGCTCGGCCAGGTCTTGCAGGGCCACCACGTTGCGCAGGTTGTCGGTGGTGCGGTTGTCGTTGGTCACGTACACCTCGAGGCGGGTGATGGTGATGCCGCTTTGCACCGTGGGCAGGCTGCGCAGGTTCTGGTCGTAGTTGTCGCGGAAGTACTGCGACAAAAAGTAGTGCCGGTCGCGCTCGTACTGGCTGGCTTTCAGCTCAAACGTGCGGCTTTGGGCACCATTTTGGACCCGCACCTCGTCGGCCGAGCCGCGCAGCGTGGCCGCCACCGCCGTCACGCCCAGCCGCCCAAATTGCAGCTGGGTCTTGATACCAAACAGGTTCGACCCGCCCGTTATCAGCGAGTTGTTGAGCGGCATGCTTACGTTGCCGAGGTCGAGCTTGCGCAGGATGTCGGTGGGCTGGCCGGCGTAGTCGAACTTCATCTGGTTGTCGAAGTCGAAGGCCGCCTTGGTGTCGTAGTTAAACGTGAGCTTGAGCTTGGTGCCCACCGTGCCGCTCAGGTTCAGGTTCAGGTTTTGGTCAAATATGAAGTCGCCCACGCTCTGCTGGCGCAGCGTCAGGGCGGGGTTGCGGTTCACGTTCTGGCGCCAGCCCAGCTTGAGCGTGAGCGCGCCCGCCGGCCGCATATCAATGTAGCGCCCGCCAAAAATGCGGTCGGCCACCGGCCCCAAGTCAATCTTCGGAATCAGGCGCTGGGCCTGCGCCGAGCCGGGTTGTGCGCCCAGGCCCGTCACGCCGCCCTGGCTTTTGAGGCGGTAGTAGTCGCTGATGGCCTGCCGCTCTCGAAAGCGCAGCAGCTCCTCGCGCGAAATCTCGGTGGGGTCGCGGTAGTCCACCTCGTTGCCCACCGTTTCGCGCACCTGGTAGCGCTTGCTGCTGTCGTCGGGCGTCACGTTGAGCTGCACGCTTTTGGGCAGCGGCAGCACCAGCGGCGAGCGCCGCCGCTGCGGCGAAAAACGGCTGCCTGCCCGGTCGCGGGTGCGCACCTTGGGGCGGCGGCTGGGGCGGTAGCGGCCCGTATCGGCCGGCACGCCTTGCTGCGGCAACCCCAGGCCCCGTGCCCACGTAAACGCCCCAACTGCGGTGCGCGCCGGGCCCGCCGCCCCCGCCCACGCGGCCGCTATAAAGACCGACGAGACAAACGCCGTCGTCAGCATAGCGGTGGAGCTAAGTAGTTTGTAACCAGCAGAAAGTAGAGACTTCAAGCAGATGCAGAGGTGCGGCTCTCCTACGGCCGGGCCGTGGGTTGCCGGGTTTAACTAAGTGAATTTTCAAAGCTTAGGCCGCCTAAAAGCCGCCCAAACCCGGTAAGCGAAGCTGCACATCCGGCCGATTGCCTAATGCGACTTCAGGGCAAATTTGATGAGTTCTTCCACGCTCAGGTCGTTGCCGTGCTTATGCTGAATCTGGTCGAGCGCCTTCTCGGCCGCCGCCCGCGCAAAGCCTAGCATTACCAAGGCTTGCAACGCTTCCTGGCGCTGGGTATTGTGCTGGCGAGCCAGTGGCACGGTATCTACGCCGGCCTTGGCCAGCAGCTCATCCTTGCGCAGCTTGTCTTTAAGGTCGAGAATAACGCGCTGCGCCGTTTTGGGTCCCACACCTTTAATGCTCTGGATGGCCCGCACGTCTTCGTTCACGATGGCCTGGCGAATTTCGCCCACGCCCATGCTGCTCACCATGTTAATGCCCGTGCCCGGCCCGATGCCCGACACCGAAATCAGGTGCAAGAACAGCGCCTTCTCGTTGGGGTCCAAAAAGCCGTACAGCGTCTGTCCATCTTCCTTGATGTGCTGGTAGGTATAGACTTTAACCTTGTGGTCCTCAGCGGGTAGTTTAGAATAGGTAGCCAGCGAGATTTTTACTTCGTAGCCCACGCCGCCCGTGTCGATAATGGCTTGGGTGGGGTCTTTATAAGCGAGTTTACCGTCGAGATAGGCAATCATGGAAAAGGAGCTAGGAGGCGCGAGCCAGCCCAAAATGCCGGGTCAGGGCAATTGCCAAGTAGGCGGGCGGTTCGCGGCTTTATACTTTCCAAAAATAAGCCCGACCCGCCGAAACTCAACGCGGCCGGTCGGGCAAGTCTGGGAATCTTACCACGCCGCAGCGCGAAGCTGTGCTGCTCACGTTGCGCTTTCGGAGTTGCACTCCGAAAGCGACGGGCCGGGGAGTTGCACTACCCAACGCTAGGGCCGGGTGGGCTGAACAACGCCGCGGAGTGCAACTCCGCCCCCGCCGGCTTTCGGCGTGCAGCTCCGAAAAAGTAAAGCAACGTGAGCAGTAGTACAACTCCGAAGGAGCGGGGCCAGCCCCGCACTCTACGCCGCCTTTTTGGCCGCGATGTAGGCGTTCACCACCTGCTCCAGCACTACCAGCGGCATGGCCCCATTTTGCAGCACCGCATCGTGGAAGTCGCGTAGGTCGAACTTAGGGCCGAGCTGCTGCCGGGCGCGCTCGCGCAGCTCCAGGATTTTCAGCATCCCGACTTTGTAGGCGCAGGCCTGGCCGGGCAGCACGATGTAGCGCTCAATTTCGGCTTCCACGTCGGTCTGGGCCATGCCCGTGGTCTGGCGCATGTACCGGATGGCTTGCTCGCGCGTCCAGCGCTGGTCGTGCATTCCGGTATCTACCACCAGCCGCACCGCTCGGAACAGCTCGGCGCGCAGGCGGCCCAGGTTGTCGTAGGGGTCTTTTTCAAAGCCCAGCTCCCAGGCCAGCTGCTCGGCGTACAGGGCCCAGCCTTCCGCGTACGCCGTGAAAGGAATCACCGTGCGGAAGGTAGGCAAACCCTTCATTTCCTGCGCGATACCAAGCTGAAAATGGTGCCCCGGAATGCCTTCATGGTAGGCCAGCGTTCGCATCCCAAACTTGGGCGTGGCCTTTACGTCGTAGAGGTTGGCGTAGAACGTGCCGGGCCGCGAGCCGTCGAGCGCCGCCCGGTCGTAGTAGGCGCCGGGCGAGGTTTTTTGTTTGAATTCGGGCACCCGCGCCACCGCGAGCCGGGCCGTGGGCCGAATGCGGAAGGCCGGCGTGAGGCCTTTGGCTACCTCCGCCAAAAGCCGCCGGTAGTCGGCCAGAATCTGCGCCCGGCCGCCGCCAGTATCGGGGTAGAGGAAGCGCGGCGCCTCGCCCAAGCGCGCCATCGTGGGGCCCACGCTGTCGGCCCCGGCCTCACGCTGCACCTGCAAGATGGTGCGCATCTCGGCCGTGATGCGGGCCACCTCGCGCAGGCCCAGCGCGTGGATTTGCTTGGCGCTCAGGTTGGTCGTGGTATTTTGCCGCAGGCAGTGGGCGTAGTAGGCCGCTCCATTGGGAAATTTCCACACGCCCGCGTCAGTGGTCGAGCGGGCGCGCAGGGCAGTGAAATAGGTGATAAGGCCCTGATAAGCCGGGTACACGGCCGTTTGCAGCTGCTTTTTGGTGTCGGCCAGTAGCTCGGTTTTTTTAGCTGCTGGCAAATCGGGCAGCTTGGCCAGCTTCGCCCGAAAGGCGGTGTAGAGGATATTCTGCTCGGGCGCCTGGGCCGTGAAATTCGTCATTTCGGCCAGCACTTTGTCAATCACGAAGGTGGGCGGCACCACGCCGTGCTGCTCGCGCACTTTCAGCCCTTCCAGCACCTGCCCAAACTTGGCGGGTAGTTTACCGAGGCGAATATTGTAGTCCTCCGCGTCGCGCTCGTCGCCCACGTGGTGCATGGTCGCCATGAAGGTGGGAAACTCATTCTGCACCCCAAAAAGCTGGTTCACCGGGTAGTTGTCGTAGCGAAACTTTGCGCCCTGGTCCTCATTGGTCATGTACCAGTCGAGGATTTTGTACGACAGCCGCGCCTGCCCTGCCATACCCGTGGTATCGTAGCGGTGCAGCGTCGCCAAGTCCTTATGCAGCCGGGCCAGCTGCTCGTCCTCAAAGGCCAGCGAGGCGTTGTTCAGTTCCCGGTTGTGTCCCCGAATGCCCAGCGGCTCCAGCAGCCGCAGGCTCGACAGCACCTCGGGCGAGTCGAGCGCGAAGCGCAGAAACGTGCGCTCGTAAAACTCCCGGATAAAAAAGGGCTTAAACCAGATAAGGTTGATGGCGAATACCGCGACTATCAGCACAATACTTACTGCTGCTCGCAGGAAGAATTTTTTCATGCTACAATATATAATACTTTTAATAATCAAGGTCTGCCAGGCGGCAAGTTTTTGACTTTTCGGGCTACCGCGCTGCGCCGCCGCCCGCCCCTGCACCAGCAAAGGCGGGTTTTGGGCCCGGCTGCCTTGCAGCGCCCGGCCCGGCTGGCCGCAGTGGCCCGCGGCGCACTATTTGGGCCCCGCCGTGTTATCCTTGCCCCGCCAACTACGTGGCGTTTTGCTTTACCCACCCGCTTTTTTATGTACGCTGCCGATATTCAGCTCCGCGTTCGCTACGCCGAAACCGACCAGATGGGCTACGTTTACTACGGCAACTACGCCGCTTACTTCGAGGTGGCCCGCACCGAGTCGTTTCGCCAGCTCGGCATCCGTTACCGCGACCTCGAAGCCCAGGGCGTGGGTATGCCCGTGGGCGAGCTGCACACCCGCTTTCGCCGCCCCGCCCGCTACGATGACTTGCTCACCATCCGGGTTATGCTCAAGGAGTTGGCCGAAGGCTCGCGGGTGAAATTTGAGTACGAAATCCGCAATGAAGCCGGCGACCTGCTCACCGAAGGCTACACGCTTATGGTCTTTGTAAGCACCAGCAACGGCCGCCCGGTGCCCATCCCCGACAGCGTGCGCGAAAAACTGGCCCCGTATTTTGCTGTAGTGGAACAGTAAAAGTTGTTCTTGCGAGCGCCGCGAAGCAATCGCACCAGCGCGGCTCGTCTTGGTGCGATTGCTTCGCGGCGCTCGCAAAGACAACTTTTAACTCAAAACTCAAAAATCTTAACTCAACGAAGTTGCTCGCTCCTCCCACCCGCCGCCGCGTTTTGGTGCCCGATGTGCGCCGCCATCGCGCCTACCGCACCCTCATGGCCTGGGGCAAGCGCAAGCACCTGCGCGGCGGCAGCATTTCGGTTTACGACGTGGGCGAGCGCGTGCTGCACGAGCTGCGCCTCGACTCGCTCGAAAAGCGCGCCGCCTACATGGCCTTCAACCTCACGCTGGCCCTGTTTCCGACCATTATTTTCCTGTTCACGCTCATTCCCTACATCCCGGTGCCGAGCCTCGACGTGGACATCCTGCAGTTCCTGGCCGATATCATGCCCCACGAGTTGTACACGGCCACCGCCACCACCATCGAAGACATCGTGCGCATTCCGCACGGCGGGCTACTCTCGTTCGGATTCGTGTCGGCGCTGGTGCTCAGCAGCAACGGCATCATGGCCCTGCTCGATGCCTTCGAGAAAAAATACCCGTGGTTCAAGCACCGCAGCTATTTGCACAAGCGGCTTATTGCCACGTCGTTGACCTTCGTGCTGGCGCTGGTGCTGGTCGTGTCCATCGCGGGCATCTTTTTTGGCACCTTCATCATTGATGGGCTCGTGTTCTATGAAATCGTGCCCGAAAGCTCCACCGAATTCATGATTACGGCCCTGCGCTACGGCTCGCTCATCGGGCTGTTTCTCACCACCACCTGCATTATCTACTATTTCGTGCCGCCGGTGCACGACAAATGGCCGTTCTTTTCGGTGGGAGCGCTGGTGGCCACGCTGCTCATCTTCCTGGTTTCGTTTCTATTCACGCTCTACGTGCGCATCTTCAACTCCTACAACACGTTTTACGGCTCTATCGGGGCGCTCGTGGGCTTCATGGTGTGGCTCGAGTTTGTGTGCATGACGCTCATTATCGGCTTCGAGGTCAATGTGAGCATGGACGCCGCCACCGGCCGCCTGAAAAAATTAGTGATTGACAATGAGCATTAAGCAGCCGCTAAAACAGATTTTTCACAAACAATCCGCCCCTTGCTCATTGTGCCTTATGCATTGCACCCTACTTTTGCAGCCCCAACCACTCGTTCGGGACCTTTAGAGAGGTGGCAGAGTGGTCGAATGCGACGGATTCGAAATCCGTTATACCTGCAAGGGTATCGGGGGTTCGAATCCCCCCCTCTCTGCGAATTGATAACAAAGTGAGTTGGTGAAGTA
>JAKONR010000563.1 GCA_022701825.1 Hymenobacteraceae bacterium
GGGCCAGGTTGAAGTAGGCGTGGTTGGTGAGGTTAACGGGCGTGGCCTTGTCGGTAGTCGCGGCGTAGTCGATGCTCAGGGCGTTGTCGTTGGTGAGGGTGTAAGTCACCGTCACGTTGAGGTTGCCGGGGTAGCCTTCCTCACCATCTTTGCTCAAATACGTGAGCGTCAAGGTTTGGCCTTCGTCTGAGGTGCCGGGCTTCGCGGTCCAGATTTTCTGGTCGAAGCCCAGGCCGCCGCCGTGCAGCGAGTTGCCGTTGTTGTTCACGCCCACTTGGTAAGCTTTGCCGTCGACCGTGAATTTGCCCTTGGCGATGCGGTTGCCGTAGCGCCCGATGAGCGCGCCGAAGTAGGGGTTCGACTTGCGAAACTCGGGGCTCAGGTAGCCCTCAGCCTTGTCGAAGCCCAGCACTACGTCGGAGATTTTACCGTCCTTGTCGGGCACGAGCAGGCTGGTGAGCGTGCCGCCGTAGGTGCTGATGGTAGCCTTCATCCCCTTGGCGTTCGTGAGGGTAAAAAGCTGAATTTCTTGGCCATCGGCGGTTTTGCCGAACGAAGCGGAGGTGGGCATGGCGGATGCGGTAGTGCCAGTGGCGGCCGAGTCGGCGGGTGCCGAGGTGGTGGTAGCCGCCGTGTCCTGGCTGGTGGTGGGTTTAGAATCGCAGCTGGCGAGCAGCAGGGCGGTACTCAGGCCAGTAGCCAAAAGCGCGGCGCGGTGGGAGATGGGCATGAAAGAAGGAGAAATAAAGGTTGATAGCGCACTGGTTTTTAGGGTGCCAAGTGCCGGGTGTTTTGGCAGTGGCCCGTTCCGGCCCTCTCGGCCGCTGCCCCTGGTTTGGCCCCGCAAGTTAGGTGTCGGGGCTACCGGGCTTCCACCGGGCGGGCTGCCCCGCCCAGCGCGCAGAGCGGCCGGTAGCCCACCAGGCCAGAAGCCTGCGCCTTGCGTTGAGCCCGCTGCCTGCCAGAAATAGCTGCCCGATAGGAGCGGGGAACGGGCACAGCCCAAGCCGGTGGGCGGCTATGCATCGGTGCAGCCAGCAAGCAGGGTGCTTTTCATCAGGTAGTTGGGTGGGGTGAAGAGTGGGCGACTGAACTACACAATCGATTGTGCGGGCGAGCCGAAAAAAGGCCGCTTTTTGGCCTAAGAGAAGATGTCTCAGCCTTTGCGGCGGCAAATTGCTCAGTAAGTGAAAATACGCAAGCAATATTAGAGAGTATTCCGCAAAGCAACAAGAAAAAATTGCCAAGGCAGGAAGCCGCGGTCATTTCATAGGCTGCCTCCCTTGCGGAGAGCGAAAATAAGTTGCTGTAATCAAGTGTGTTGAGCAATGTTGCGACACCCATTAGGCGTGCCAATGATTATGCGGATAACTCTAGTCGTCCGGGCTGTCGTAGCGCCGCGGCTACTCTACTACCAGGCGGGCTACCCGGCCGGCCGCTTGCACCAGGTATAGCCCACCTGGCCAGGTAGGTGGCAGCGTTAGGGTAGCGGTGCCAGCCTCGTCGGCCGTAGCCGTGAGCAGGAGGCGACCCCTGGTGTCGAGCACCCGCACCTGCCCGCCGGGAGCCGCGCCCAGTAGGGTAGCCGCCGTGCGGGCCGGCACCGGAAACAAGCACAGGCCACCCGGCACGCTAGTTGGGGCCACTGCCCGCACGGCCGAATACCGCAGGCTGCCATCCAAGTCTACCTGGCGCAGGCGGTAGTACGCCACCCCGGCCGGGGGCCGCGCGTCGAGCAGCGCGTAGTGGCGCGGCTGCCCGCTGGTGCCGGCGGCCGCCACCCGCCCTATTTCAGCAAATGCCCGGCCATCGGCGCTGCGCTCCACGGCAAAATACTGGCTGTGCCGCTCCGAAGCGGTGCTCCAGCCTACCCGCACTGCCAAGCCCTGGGCGGCGGCCGTAAAGCTGGTGAGCGTGACGGGCAGCGGCGCGGCACTAGGCCGAAACTGGAGCTCGAACCGGGTGTCGGCGGCCCCCGTGCCGGCCGTGTTGGCTGCGGTCAGGTCAAAGGTATACGCCGTGCCTATGGCCAGAGGAGTAGTAATATTCAGTAGCTTATCGACCAACTCGATGCTTGTGGCCGCGAAATCAGCGAGCTTGGCTACTTGCAAGATGTACGAGCCATATTGCGGCACGCCCACGAAAAGGGTTGTTGTGAGTGGAACACTCAGCGAATCAAGAGGTAGCCCATTGATGGCCAGCTGCTGGCCGCTCGCCTCGAAGCTGGCCAGGTTTAGGCCGGAGGGATTGCTCAGCTTCGAGGCATCGTAGGCGCTGTCGAAGCCAGTGGTGGCGCCCTGCTCGAAGTAGATGATGGTAGTATCGCTGCCAGAGCCACTGCTGGGCCGCAGGGCCAGCCCCAGCAGCGGGCGCTGCGCCTGGGCCCGCGCCGGGCCGCTGAGTAGCAGTAGCAGCCAAGCCAGCCCTATGCCCAGCAGTGGGCTGGCCGCGCCCAGGCACTGGCCTACCCGCCAGCCAAAATGCCGAGCGCCCTGGGCAGCCCGCCCGGCCCGGCGCAGAGAAAAAATAGGTAGCGGCATAAGAAAAAGCTATGTTAAAAACTTGGCTTAGTACCTCATCGGCCGCGCCCCGCTGGCTGGCTCAAAATATTGCCTCTGAGAAAGACGAAATTATACTATTAGTGGTAAAGTTAGTTGGATTTTTCTGATTAGCAAGCATTTAGGGCAGGGCGGCGGATGCCTAAATGCCGGCTTCGGAAGCGTTTGGAGAAGGGTTGGTAGCTGTGCTTGGCTACCTAAGCTGCTAAGCGGCCGCTGGCGCGCCCCGCACTTCGCAAGCTGCGACACCGCTGCTAATAAAACTGATAATAATCATATTGCTGGCAAAAGGGGTTGATTGCATAAAGTCATAATATTATAAAAATAATGATAAATAAAACGAATTTAAATGCGTTTTAAGGGTTAAATAAATTATTTAATTATAAAACAGATAAAAAGGTATTACCTTTAACCGTCCTAAATAGCGGATTTATTTATAATTCAATTTTTACCCTATATGAAAATACGATATTTGAAGGGGTGGGCTAACCACCTGCAGCGGGTGTACCTCTTTTGCTGGCTGTGCCTGCTAGTGCCGGCGGCGGCCCACGCCCAGACCCTGCTGGTGCAGGCGGCCCCAAACAATACGCTGCCCCTGGCAGATTTCGGGACCATCCCGGTCAACCGGGTGTCGGCGTCCCAATCTTTTTTAGTAAGTGGCAGTAGCCTGACCGACAACGTAGTAGTGGCCGCGCCCGACGGCTTTCAGGTGCGGGTGGGCAGCGCGGCCTACGCCAGCTCGGTAACCTTGGTGCCCACGGGCGGCACGCTGAGCGCAACGCCCATTGAGGTGGTTTTTGCGCCCGTGGTTTCTAGCGCGTACCCCAACGGGACCGGGGCGTATGCCAGCAACATCACGGCCACGACGATGAATGGCACCAACCCCGTGGTGCAGACGGTGGCCGTGAGCGGCACGTCGCCCAGCGGCCCATACGTGTTCGTGGATGGCACGACGCTCGCCTTCGGGCAGCTGTCGGGCAGTGGCTCGGGCCAGACGCTCACGTTTGTGGTGGCCGGCAACAACCTGGGCAGTACCCCCATTACGCTCACCACCGCCCTTACGGGCAGCACGGCGTCGGGCAGCATCCAGATGCGTAACCCGTCGGTGGCCAGCAGCACGTTCGCCACCTCACTGGTGATTGCGCCGGTGAGTGGCCAAGTGCCCCAAACTACCATTCAGGTGCGCATCGTGGGCCCGATTGCGAGCCAGAGTACGTTTACCGGCACCATCACGGCCACGAGCGGGGCGGCCGTGGCGGCCCCCAGCAACGTGGTGCAGGTAACGGGTACCAACTCTTTTGTGGATAGCAACAGTTCCTCCACCTTCACGGTGAGCACGCCGCCGAGCCCCGGCTACCCCGGCGGCGGCCAGCCGCTGCAGCCCTTCAGCACGGTGCCCGAAAAGGCGTCGGCCAGCCAGACGCTGCTGGTGAGCGGCAGCTTTCTCATTAACAACATCGTGGTGCGGGCGCCCGCCAACTTCCAGGTGTCGCTCGACGCGGCCTTCACCGGCCTGGGCGCGGGCAGCGCGGGCACGACGACGGCCAACGTGGTATCGATTAGCCCCGTGGGCGGCAAGGTCGAAAACGTGCTGGTGTACATTCGCTACGTGCCACTGGTAGCGGGCACCGAAAGCGGCACGGCCATCAACTTCAGCAGCTCGCCGGCCACGCCCATTGCCACTACGGTGGCCGCCAACAGCATCGGCACCATCGAGTCGCGCACGCTTTTCGTGAAGCCCGCCCCGCTGGTAATTGGTACCAACGTGCAGTCGGCCCCGCAGCGGATTCGCATTCATGCCGAGCTTATGCGCAGCCCCGCCCGCATTTCGGTTTCGGGCGAGTCGGCCGGTGCCCAAGGCAACCCCAATGGCTATGCCCAGTTCCGGATTTCGACCGATGGCATCAATTACACCGACCCCACCAACCCGAGCAATAGCTTCGTGCAGTTGACGCCCGACCCGAACACCAATACCATCGACCAGGAAATCTACGTCATTTACGCCCCCAACCGCGTAGGTGCTGCTCAGGCCGTGCTGCAATACCTGACGCCCGACGTAACGGCCACGCCGGCCAACACCACGACCCCCATGGTAAGCAGCTTCTCGGGCCCGACGGCCAACCAGCTGCGCGGCACCACCATCGACTTTGAGCCGACCCGCGACACGCCGTTTCAGGCCGCGCGCAACGTGGGCGACGCCTCGGCCACCATCACCTTCCAGCCCGACTCCAACCTCTCGGGCTACGGCGAGTTTCACCTCGTGCTGATTAGCACCAAGTCTTCGCTGTCGGTGCCCGACGTGATGCCCCAGGATGGCACGGACTACAACGCCAGCAGCGGCAAGTTTCAGGGCCCCGGCCAAAGCACGCTCGCCGATAGCAACGGCAACCTCTACTACGTGGTGTTTGCGGGCGGTGCCACGGCGGCCACCATCACCGGCCTGAACTCGCAGACCACCTATTACGCCTACGTGTTTGACTACAACAGCACTAACCTCTACGACGACAATGACCCGAGCCAGCCGGGTACCATCCTGATTAACAACGCCGAGAACTACAAAGGCCCGGCGCAATCCATCGTTTTTGGCGTGGCCCTGCCCGGCGCGGTGCCCCTGCCGGTGGGCATGAGCGCCTTTGCGGCGCAGCTGCAAGGCACGGCCGTACGCGTGACCTGGGCCACGGCTTCTGAGAAAAACAACGCCCGCTTCGTGGTCGAGCGCAGCGTGGGCGGGCTGCCGTTTGCCCCGGTGGGCACGGTGGCCGGCGCCGGCACTAGCGCTGCGGCGCACACCTACAGCCTGCTCGATGCCAAGCTGCCGGCCAGCGCTACGCTGCTTTACTACCGCCTGCGGCAGGTAGACCTGGATGGCACCAGCACCTACTCGCCCGTGCGGGCCGTGACCCTGGGCCAAGCTGCCCCGCTGGCCGCCCCGCTACAGGCCTACCCCAACCCGGCCCACGAAACGGTGCGCGTGCAACTGCCCGGTACCGAGGGCGCCACGGCTCCCCTGGAACTATTTGACGCCACGGGCCGCCTGATGCGCACCCAGGCCGCCCCCACTAGCGGCGGCGAAGCCGTGCTGCCGCTGCAAGGCCTGCCGGCCGGCCTCTACGTGCTACGCTGCGGCAAGCTGAGCCAGCGCCTGCGGGTGGAGTAGCCTCCCGCCCGCCGGCCCGGCCCGCCAAACGGGCGCGGCCCATTTTACCCGCCCGCCCCCGCTAGCCCCAAAAGCCAGCATGACCAGCAACCCTCCCGCAGGGCTTGGTCGTGCTGGCTTTTTGGCTGAAGGGGGCGGGCGGGTTAGTGCGCGGGCGGCAGACGTGGCGGCTTGTAGTACGCTTGGCTGATTGTTTTGAGGGATTGAAGCTGGCGCCGGTGGGCCGCCCAAAAGGCGGCTAAAAGCCGCCCGGCGCAGCCTTGCCCAAACCTGGCGGGCCGTGCGTAGCTTTACCAAACCCGGCCGGCAGCGCTCGGGTAGCCCTGCAGGCCCGCCTATGCCGGCGCCTGAGGCCGCTAGCGGAACCTTTCCTTCGGAGTACTCGCTACACTATCTGTCACTTACCCACCCGCTATGCCCGCAGCGCTATCCTACTCTGCCCTTTCTGCTACTACTGCTACTCCTGCGCTGGCCCCGGCCGCGCCCGCCCGGCCCGGCCGGCGGCTGGCCAGCCTGCTTGCGCTGCTACTGCTGCTGCTGAGCGGCGCGGCCACCACCGCCCGCGCGCAGGCCGCGCCGCCGCCCGACTGTAGCCAGGATGAGAAGTTCATCAACACCTGGTATTTTGGCTACAAGGCCGGGCTCGATTTCAACCAGGCCACCGATTCCATTCCGCCTACGGTGCTGACTAACAGCCAGATGGTGGCGCCCGCCGGCTCGGGCATCATGGCCGACGGCACGGGTAACATCTTGTTTTACAGCAACGGCGATACCGTGTGGAGCCGCAACCACAGCGTGATGCTCAACGGCACGGGCATGGGCGGCAACCGCCTCGTGACCGACGGCCCGCTGCCCATCAAGTATCCGGGCAGCCCCACGGTGCCGGGCGGCCCCACGCGCTACCTACTCTTTACGCAAGATGCGGCGGGCGGCCCCAAGGGCCTCAGCTACTCCGAAATCAGCATTCCGGTGGGCCAGCAGGGCGAGGTAGTGGCCACGGCCAAAAACCTGCCCCTGACCCAGGGCACGACCGAGAAAATGACGGGCGTGCTGCACGAAAATGGCTGCGACGTGTGGATAATCGTGCACGGCTGGGGCACCGCCACCAGCGGCACCGCCAACCGGGGCGACTCCTTTTTGGCTTACCGCGTAACGCCGACCGGCGTGCAGCCCACGCCCGTTATCTCCACCATCGGCTCGCTGCACGCGCCGGGCCTCGGGGTGCAAGGCTACCGGGGCCAGATGAAAGTATCGCCCGATGGCAGGCAGCTGGCCGTGGCCCGCTTCAGCGACACGGCCGTGGCCGCCGACAGCAGCAGCACCATCGAGCTGTTTGCCTTCGACCCCGCCACGGGTGTCGTCAGCGGCCGCAAGGCGCTCGACAGTGGCGCGGGGCGCTACTACGGCGTCGAGTTTTCGCCCAGCCGCAGCTACCTCTACGCCACCGTGCAGAGCCCGCCCCAACTGCTGCAATTCGACCTGAACGCCACCAATATCGCGGCCAGCAAGCAGGTTATTCCGCTCAAGCAAACCACGCCCGTGAACCTGGGCTCGATGCAGGCCGCGCCGGATGGCAAGATTTACGTGGCCCGCCAAAACCAGCCCGCGCTGGGCTTCATCGCCTACCCCGACTCGCTGGGCGCGCTCGCCGCCTACGCCGACGACAGCCTGCAGCTCGGCGGCCGCCGCAGTGGCCTGGGCCTGCCCAACTTCAACCAGACTTCGCTGTTGCGCGTCGGCTTCGGGGGCGAGTCTACGGCTTGCCAGGAGATAACCTTTCAGGCCGGCTCGCCCATTCCCAACCCGCAGTCCTACGCCTGGAACTTCGGCGACCCTGCCTCCGGGGCCAATAACACGTCGTCGGTGGCCAATCCGGTGCACGTCTTCACCACGCCCGGCAACTATACCGTTACGCTGCGCATCACCAATTTCTGCTTTTGCCGCGAGGTGCAGCTGACCGTGCCGGTACCCGGCGCGCCCACGCCCGGCAGCATCGGCACCGACCAAACGCTGTGCGCCGGCGGCACGCCCGCGCCGCTCACCAGCACGGCGGCGGCCACGGGCGGCATCCAGCAATACACCTACCAGTGGCAGTCGTCGCCGAATAACACGGCCTGGACCGACATCACCGGCGCCAATGCCCCCGGCTACGCGCCGGGTGCGCTCACGGCCACGACCTACTTCCGGCGGCTGGTTACGTCGGGCTTTTGCGGCCCGCGCACGCCCACGGCGGCCGTTACCATTACGGTGCTGCCGGCCCTGGCCGCCGGTACCATTGCCGCCGACCAAACCGTGTGCGCGGGCAGCACGCCCGCGCCGCTCACCAGCAGCGCGCCCGCCACGGGCGGCACCGGCACTTATACCTACCAGTGGGAGGCTTCGCCGAATAACCTCACCTGGACGGCCGTGCCCGGCGCTACCGGTGCCACCCTGGCGCCCGGCGCGCTGGCGGCCACTACCTACTTCCGCCGCCAGGTTACGTCCGGCCCCTGCGCCACGGCGCCTTCCAACGTGGTGACTCTGACCGTAGTGCCCGCCCTGGCGGCCGGCAGCGTCGCCGCCGACCAAACGCTGTGCGGCGGCGCTACCCCGGCGCCCCTCACCAGCGTAGCGCCGGCCACGGGCGGCACCGGCACCATCGACTACCAGTGGGAATCGTCGCCCAACAACGCGACCTGGGCGGCTATTCCGGGTGCTACCGGGGCTACGTATGCGCCGGGTGCCCTCACGGCCACGACCTATTTCCGGCGGCAGGCCAGCTCGGGCAGCGCCTGCGCCCCGGTCGTGTCCAACGTCATTACCATCACCGTGTCGCCGACGCTCACGGGCGGTAGTATCGGCACCGACCAGACGCTGTGCGCGGGCGCTACGCCGGCCGCCCTCAACAGCGCGGCGGCGGCTGGCGGCGGCACCGGCACTTATACCTACCAGTGGGAGGCTTCGCCGAATAATGCCACCTGGACGGCTATTCCGGGCGCTACCAACCTCACCTACGCGCCCGGCGCGGTGGCGGCCACTACTTACTACCGCCGCTCGGTTACGTCGGGCGCCTGCGGCCCGGCCTATTCTAATGTCATCACCATCACGGTATTGCCGACGCTGAGCGCGGGTAGCATCGCGGCCGACCAAACGGTGTGCGCGGGCGCTACGCCGGCCCCGCTCACCAGCACCGGCGCGGCCAGCGGCGGCACCGGTACCTACGCCTACCAGTGGGAGTCGTCGCTCGATAACCTCACCTGGGGCCTCGAAGCCAACGCCACCAGCGCCACCTTCGCCCCCGGCCCGCGGGCGGCCACCACGTACTACCGCCGCCGCGTCACATCGGGCACCGGCAGCTGCGCCACGGCCGTTTCCAACGTCGTCACCATTCAGGTGCAGCCCGTCGTTACGCCGGCCGTGAGCCTGGTGGCCCCGCCCGCGCAGTGCGTGGGCACGCCGCTCACCTTCACGGCCGTGGCGGCCAGCGCGGGCAGCGCGCCCACGTTCCAGTGGTTTGTCAATAACGTGGCCGTGGCCAGCGGCGCTACTTTCACCAGCAGCACGCTCGTTACCGGCGACCAGGTGCGGGTAGACCTCACGCCCACGGCCGGGCTGTGCAGCACCACGAGCCTGGTTTCGGCCACCGTTACGGTTACGCGCACGGCGGCCGTGGCGCCCACCGTGGCCATTGCCGCGCAGCCCAGCGGCCCGGTGTGCCCCGGCGAGCGGCTGACTTTCAGCGTTGCCAGCGTAACCGGCGCCAGCCCGCTGCCCACGTACCAGTGGCAGGTCGATGGGGCCAACGTGGCCGGCGGCGCCGGCCCCACTTTCACCAGCACCACGCTGCGCGATGGCCAGACCGTGACGCTGCTGCTGACCACGACCAACAACTGCGGCCTGCCCGCTACGGCCACGTCCAACGGCGTGGTGGTGCGGATTTTGCCGCCGGTGGTGCTGAGCGCCGGCCCCGATAAGGAAATTTTTGCCGGTACGTCCGTCACGCTCGAAGGCACCGCCAACGGTACTTACCCCGTTACGTGGTCGCCCGCCGCCGGCCTCACCTTCCCGACCAACGACCCGCTGCGGCCCGTGGTGTCGCCCACCGTCACCACTACCTATACCGTCTCGACCGGCACCGGTGCCTGCGCCGCCAGCGACCAGGTGACCGTGACCGTGCGCCAGCCCATCCGCATCCCCAACGCTTTTTCGCCCAACGGCGACGGCAATGATGATACCTGGCAAATCGACTTCATCGAGCAATTCCCCGACAATACCGTTACCGTCTTCAACCGCTGGGGCACCAAGATTTTTTCGGCCACCAACTATAGCCGGGCCAACGAGTGGCGCGGCGACATCAACGGCCAAATGGCGCCTTTTGGCACCTATTACTACGTCATCGTCACTAAAGGGCCGCTCGGCAAGTCCTACGCCGGCTGGATTCAGATTTTCAACTAGCCCGCCCGCCGTTGCCCCAAATCGGTGCTGGCAGGTAACTCCCGCGCCAGCCGCTTTTAAACGAAGCGTGGCCTGAATCAGCCAAAAACGCCCGTTATTGCTAGCCCAGCGCAGCGATAACGGGCGTTTTTGGCTTGCCGCATCTCCACTCACCCAACCTTCTATCTCATGAATAAGACCGTTGTTTGCTTTGGCGAAACCCTCTGGGACGTGCTGCCCACCGGCCGGCAGCCGGGCGGCGCGCCCTTCAACGTGGCCGTGCAGCTGCACCAGCTGAGCCAGCCCGTGCAGCTCATCAGCCGCGTGGGCAGCGATGACCTGGGCCGCGAATTGCTGGCTTTTTTGGCCGCGCGCGGCCTTAGCACCGCTTACGTGCAGCGCAGCCACACCCACCTCACGGGCGTGGTAAAAGCCAACGTGGACAATCGCAACGAGGTGACTTATAAGATAGTGCAGCCCGTGGCTTGGGACTATATTCAGTTTGAAGACGCGCTGCACCAGCTGGTGGCCGGCGCGGCGGGGCTGGTGTTTGGCAGCCTGGCCGCCCGCACCGAAACCACCCGCGCCACCCTGCACCGGCTGCTGCCGGCCGCTCGCTTCAAGGTATTTGATGTGAACCTGCGCCCGCCCCACTACACCCGCGAAGAGGTAGAGTACCTGCTAGGCCAGAGCAACTTGGTGAAGGTAAACGAGCACGAGCTGGCCGAAATCCTGGGCTGGTACGGGCGCGGCCCAGCCCCCGACGAGGCGTCGCTGGCCTGGCTGGCCCAGCACTTCCACTTGCAGGCCGTGTGCGTAACGCTGGGCGCCGAGGGCGCCGTGCTCTGGCACGAGGGGCAGCGCTACCGTAGCCCCGGCCTGGTGGTGGCCGTGCAGGATACCATTGGCAGCGGCGACGCCTTTTTGGCGGCCCTGCTCACGAGCTGGCTGGCCGGTGAGGCGCCGGCCCAGTGCCTGCGGTTTGCCTGCGCGGCGGGGGCGCTGGTGGCTACCTATCAGGGCGCTACGCCAGTACTTACCAGGGCGCAGGTAGCTAAATTTATGGCCGAGCAGCCTGCCTAGCCGCCCGCCTCAAAGCACCGCCAATGCCCGCCGGCCGGCGCTGGCCGGCAAGCGCTAAGCGCACTGGCAAGGCTGCGGCGGCGCGCCGGGCAGCCCGGCAGCGCGGGGCCGGGCCAATTGTACTGGCGCAAGGAAAGCTTGACTTTTCGACGGCTTCACCCCACCTTTACATGTTGCCTCCCCAACTAAGTTAATTAGCTAGCGACAAGGATGCCTACTAGTGGGCTTTCCGGGCCGCCGGGGCAAGGTAGCCGGCGGGCCCGTGCGCCCGCTGCCGCATCAGCCGTGCCTGCCTATATGTCCACTTCTACCCTGACTTATATAAATTTTACGCTTTTTTTGCGAAAGCGCTGGCTATTACCCGCTGGCTACCTGGCCCTGGCGCCGCTGGCGGCGCAGGCCCAAAACCGGGCCACCGTGAGCGGCACCGTAGCCAACGCCGCCGGTGCCCCGCAAGAGTACGTGACCCTCACGCTGCACCGGGCCGCCGACTCGGTGGTCGTGAAAACCGAATTTACCGACTCCAAGGGCGCGTTTCAGCTGGCGGCCCCGGCGGGCGGGCGCTACCTGGTGTCGGCGGCGCAGGTGGGTTTTGGGCGCTACTGGAGCGCGCCATTTGAGCTGCCGGCCGCCGGGCTGGCGCTGCCCGCCATTCGGCTGGCGGCCGGCGCTGGCACCGTGCTGGGCCCCGTAACCGTAGTCGGCCGCCAGCCTATCTACGAGCGCCGGGACGACCGCACGGTGGTGAACGTGGCCGAAAGCCCGCTGGCCGCCGGCGCTACCACGCTCGACGTGCTGGGCCGCGCCCCCGGCGTGACCGTGGGGGCCAGCGACCAGCTGGCCCTGCGCGGCCGGCAGGGCCTGCTGGTGCTGCTCGATGGCAAGCGCGTGCCCCTCACCGGCCAGGACCTGGCCGACTACCTGCGCGCCCTGCCCGCCGAGCAAATTCAGAGCATCGACCTCATTACCAGTCCCTCGGCCCGCTACGACGCGCAGGGCGGGGCGGGCGTCATTGACATCAAGCTCAAGAAAGACCAGCGCCTGGGCACCAACGGCAGCCTGAACGCCAGCTACGGCCGCGGCCGCTACGGCAACTTTGTGGGGGGCGGCTCGCTCAACCACCGCCGCAAAAACCTCAACCTCTACGGCACCTACGCCCTCAACGCCCGCCAGTACTACACGCAGTTCGACTTCGAGCGGCACTTTGGGGACACGGGCAGCGAGCAGTACAGCTATCAGTATTTGCAGCAGCGCACGCACAGCGCCAAGGTGGGCCTCGACCTCAACCTCTCGAAGCGCACGCTGCTGGGCGTGGCGGCCACCGGCCTGGCCAGCCAAACAGACAACGCCACGACGAGCACCGCGCTTTTTTATGATAAAAACCGGACGCCGACCGACCGCCTGAACTCGCAGGCCGCGCAGGACATCAGCCGGCCCAGTGGCTCGGTGAGCCTGAATTTGCGCCATGCCTTTGCCGACTCGGCCACGGCCCGCACCCTCAGCGCCGATGCCGACTACGCCCGCTACCAAACCACCCGCCTGCTGCGGCTGGATGCGTACCGCGACGCGCCGTTTGTGCCCGATTTTACCGAGCTTACCGGCGACCAGCGCAACGACCTCCGCATTGGTACGGCCAAAGTCGATTATAGCCAGCCCCTGCCGCGCCGCGCCCGCCTCGAGGCCGGGGCCAAAATAACGCAGGTGGTGTCGGACAACGACATTGCCTTTGTCCGGCGCACCGGCCTCACGCCGGCCGATTACAAGTACACGCCGCTGACGGCTATTTCGCAGCCCTTCCGCTACCGCGAACATGTGAACGCGGCCTACGTGAGCCTGCGCGGCGGCACCGCCCGCACCACGGTGCAGGTGGGCCTGCGCGGCGAGCAAACCATCATTGGGGCCGAGCTGGCGGGCGCCACGGTGCGCGAGCAAAATTACTTCCAGCTGTTTCCGAACCTGCTGGTGCAGCACAAGCTCGGCCCGAGCCACGCGCTGGCCCTCACCGCCGCCCGCCGCATCGACCGCCCCAGCTACGCCCAGGTCAACCCGCTGCGCGTGTACCTCGATGCCACGTCCTATACCGCCGGCAACCCGTATTTGATGGCCCAAACCAGCTACAACTTCGAGGTGGCGCACACCTACAAAGGCAAGTTTACCACGGCCCTGGCCTACGCCCGCACCGACCGGCCCATCGTGCGGGCGCAGCAGCCCTCGCCCGACGGGGGCGTGGCCGTGGTGAGCCAGCCCGTGAACCTGACGACGGAGAACTTTTATACTCTGAACCTGACCGCGCCCCTGGACCTGACTAAGTGGTGGAACCTGTACGCCAACGTGCTGGTGTACTACGACCACTACCAGGGCAAGCTGGTTGATACGGACCTGAACCGGGGCCAGCTTTCGGTCAACCTCACGGCCAACAACAGCTTTGTGCTGCCCCGCGGCTGGACGGCCGAGGTCAACGGCCTCTACGAATCGGGCAACGTGGGGGGCTTTCAGGTGCTGCGGCCGCGTGGCCAGGTGGGCGCGGCCCTGCAAAAAAGCCTGTGGAATAAGCAAGCCACGCTACGACTCGGCATCACGGATATTTTCTACACCGCCCCGCTGCGCATCACCTCTGTTTACAACAACTTTTCGGAAGTATTTCGTAACCGGCAAGATTCGCGCATTGCCACGGTCGCTTTCACCTACCGCTTCGGCAACAGCAAAGTGGCCGCCGCCCGCCGCCGCGCCGCCGGCGCCGAGGAGGAAATCCGCCGCGCCGCCGGGCAGTAGTTGTGGCGCAAGCTAAAGCTTACGCTACACCTTAATTATGGATTTAGTAACCGTTACCGACATTAGCCTGGTCGAGCAGGGCAGCACCATTGTGGCACCCATCAGCTTCGTGCAGCGCCGGGGCCAAAAACTAGCCCTGGCCGGGGCCAGCGGGGCCGGCAAAAGCACGCTGCTCCAGCTCGTGGCCGGCCTGGCGCAGCCCGCCACCGGCGAGGTGCGCATAGCCGGCGAGCGGGTGCGCCGCCCGCACGAGGCCCTGATTCCGGGCCACCCCGGCGTGGCGTATCTGTCGCAAAAGTCAGATTTGCCGCACTCGCTGCGCGTGGAGCAGGTGCTGCGCTACGCCAGCAAGCGCCCCGCCGCCGAGGCGCAGGCCCTCTACGAGCTGTGCCGCATCGCGCACCTGCTGCCCCGCCGCACCGACCAACTGTCGGGCGGCGAGCAGCAGCGCGTGGCCCTGGCGCGCCTGCTGCTGGGCGCCCCCCGGCTGCTGCTGCTCGACGAGCCCTTCTCCAACCTCGACCGCGATAATAAGCGCATTATGCAGGCCATCATCGAGGAGGTGGGCACGCGCCTGGGCATCACCTGCCTGCTCGTGTCGCACGATGCTACCGACGTGCTGCCCTGGGCCGACGAAATACTGGTGCTGCGCCGGGGTCACTTGGTGCAGCGCGGCACCCCGCCGCAGCTTTACTACCAGCCCGCCAGCGAGTACGTGGCCGGGCTTTTTGGCGACTACAACCTGCTGCGCGGCCCCGATGCCCGGCAACTGGCCGCCGCCCCCCTCGCCGCCGAAGCCGCGCTGCTGGTGCGCCCCGAGCAGCTGCGCATCGGCGCCGGCGGTAGCGCCGGGCTGCCCGGCACCGTGCGGGCGGTGCGGTTTTTGGGCAGCTATTACGAAATTGAAATTCAGCTGCCCGCCAGCGTGGTGCGGGCGCGGGTCCCGATGGCCGCTTTCGCGCCCGGCGACGCCGTGCGGGTTTCGGCCGGGGCGGGCTGGGGGTTGGTCGAGGGCTAGCGGCGGGCGGGTGCTGCGCTTTGGCTGCGGGTAGCCGCGGGCCGTATAGCCCGGTAACTAACAATTGCTTAAACTACCGCTATGCAGGATTTTCTCGTTGACTTATTCGGCTTCCACGCCAAAGCCGATACCATTACGGTCAGCCAGATTTGCTGGCGCACGGGGCTAGTTTCGCTCATTGCCATCGTGCTGCTGCGCATTTCGGGCCGCCGCACCTTCGCCAGCAACAGCGCCCTAGAAATGGTCGTCAAGTTTATGCTGGGGGCGCTGCTGAGCCGGGCCATCGCGGGCGACTCGCCCTTCGTGCCCATCGTGGCCGCCGCCGTTACGCTGGTGTTGTTTCACCGGCTGCTGGCCTACGCTACCTTCTTTTTCCCGGCTTTTGGGCGCCTGCTGAAAGGCGGTAGCTCGGTGCTGGCCGAAGGCACCGCCATTCGCCACGCCGAGCTGCGCCGGGCCAGCATCTCCGAAGATGCCATGCGGGCCTCCGTGCGCGAAACCGCTAATATTGACGACCTGGCCCAAACCCAAAGCGTGCGCCTGGAGCACGATGGCGTCATCAGCGTGGTGAAAAAGGAAGGTAATGCGTAGCTAAAATAGTAGCGCGAACTTTGTAGTCCGCGCCACTTACTTTCGGTCAAATAGCCTAATCCCGCTTGCCTTTCAGCGTTTGCTTGAGGGCACCCAGCTCGTCGCGCAGCTTGGCGGCCGTCAGGAAGTCCAGGTCTTTGGCGGCGGCTTCCATGCGCTTTTCGGTGGTCTTGATGAGCTTTTCGAGCTCGGCGCGGTTCATCATGGCTACCACGGGCTCGGCGGCCAGGGCCAGGGCGGCGCCGCCCTCGGCGTAGGCACCGGCCGGGGCCTGTGCCTCCACAATGCGGTAGTCGGCCAGGTCGGTTTGGCCCATAATCTGGGCGTGGCTTTTGCGCACGGTTTTGGGCGTGATACCGTGCGCTTCGTTGTAGGCCTGCTGGGTGGCGCGGCGGCGGTTCGTCTCATCAATGGCGCGCTGCATCGAGCCCGTCATGCGGTCAGCGTAGAGAATAACCTTACCGTTTTCGTTTCGGGCCGCGCGGCCCATGGTCTGAATCAGCGAGCGTTGGTCGCGCAGGAAGCCTTCCTTGTCGGCATCCAAAATGGCGACTAAACTCACCTCTGGCAAGTCGAGGCCTTCGCGCAGCAGGTTCACCCCGATGAGCACATCGACCTCACCCAGCCGCAGGCGCCGCAAAATCTCCACCCGGTCGAGCGTTTTCACGTCCGAGTGAATGTACTCGACCTTGATGCCCAGGCGCTCCATGTACTTGCTCAGCTCCTCGGCCATGCGCTTGGTTAGGGTGGTCACGAGCACGCGGTCGCCGGCTTTCACGCGGTTATCAACCTCGTCGAGCAAATCGTCAATCTGATTGATGCTCGGGCGCAGGTCGATTTCGGGGTCGAGCAGGCCCGTGGGGCGGATAATCTGCTCCACCACCACGCCATTGGCCTGGGTCAGCTCGTAGTCGGCCGGCGTGGCCGACACGAACACCGCCTGCCGGTACATGCTCTCAAACTCGTTGAAGGTCAGCGGTCTATTGTCAAACGCCGACGGTAGCCGGAAACCGTACTCAATGAGCGCGGTTTTGCGCGAGCGGTCGCCGCCCCACATGGCCCTAATCTGCGGAATGGTGGCGTGGCTCTCATCCACCACCAGCAGGTAGTCGTCGGGAAAATAATCGAGCAGGCAGAACGGCCGCGAGCCCGGCTCGCGGCGGTCGAAATAGCGCGAGTAGTTTTCGATGCCCGAGCAGTAGCCCAACTCGCGTATCATTTCGAGGTCAAACTCGGTGCGCTCCTGAATGCGGCGGGCCTCCACGTCGCGGCCTTCCTTTTCGAAGTACTTGTGCTGGGCCACCATGTCGTCCTGAATCTCGTAGATGGCGGTGTTCAGCGTCTCTTTGCCCGTCACGAAAAGGTTGGCGGGGTAGAGGGTCATGTTCTTCTCGTCGCTGAGCTTGCGGCCACTGGCGGGGTCGATTTTTTGAATCGCCTCAATCTCATCGCCGAAGAAGAAAATGCGGTACGCGTAGTCGGCGTAGGCCGGAAACACGTCCACGGTGTCGCCCTTGACGCGGAAGCTGCCGCGCGTGAACTCCATCTCGGTGCGTGAGTACAGAATCTGCACGAACTGGTAGAGCAGGTTATTGCGCGAGTAGCGGTGGCCGGGGGCCAAAAAGATGACGTTTTTGCTGAATTCCTCGGGGTTGCCGATGCCGTATATGCACGACACGGAGGCCACCACCACCACGTCGCGCCGCCCGCTGAGCAGGGTGGAGGTGCAGTGCAGCCGCAGCTTCTCAATCTCCTCGTTGATGGCTAAGTCCTTCTCAATGAAGACGTCGGAGCTGGCGATGTACGCCTCGGGCTGGTAGTAGTCGTAGTAGCTGATGTAGTACTCGACGGCATTCTGCGGAAAAAACGCCTTGAACTCGCCGTAGAGCTGGGCGGCCAGCGTCTTGTTGTGGCACAGCACCAGGGCCGGCTTGCCGGTTTCGGCAATCACGTTGGCCATGGTGAAGGTTTTGCCCGTGCCCGTGGCCCCGAGCAGCACCTGGGCCGGCTCGCCGGTGTTCACGCCTTTTACTAGCTCGGCAATGGCGCGGGGCTGGTCGCCGGTGGGTTTAAATTCAGAAGTAAGCTGGTACGTGGACATAGAAACGGGCAAAACCGGCCGGGAAAAGGCCAGCTAAGTAAACCCGAAATCGGCCCGTTGGGTTTCTCGAAAAGCAAATGAGTAGGTGCGTAACCGAGTAAAGTTTCTGAATAGAGAACCTTGCTCAGTCACGCACCTACCCATTTACTATTTTACGCTAGCGCGGGTCGCGCCACACCAGCTTTTTGTCGGTAGCTTTCTCGTTGAAATCGGGGCACAGCCCATCGCCCCGGCCCGTGAAGCCGCCGCTTGGCGCGCACAGCACGTTGAGGCACGCATCGTAGAGCGTGGCGTAATTGTCGCAGCACGGGGCCGAAATCAGGTACACCTTCTGGCCTTGGTACTTGTACTCCCACACTTCGTAGGCGGGGTTGGCCTTGGGCTGGGTCTTTAGCTCGGCTATTTTGGCTTCAAGCTTAGCGGGCGGGCAGTCGGCGCGGGCCGCTGGGGCGGCCTGGCTGGCGGCCGTGGCCGCCTTATTTTTGGCGGGGCACCGCGTGGCCAGTAGGGGCAGAGCCGCCAACCAAATCATGTACACCAAGCGCCGCATAAGCCAAAGAAAAATTAGTTGGTAGCGGGCCAGGGCTTGAAATTGCCACCAAACTCGAAGCCCGCTTCCAGTCCTACGCTGTAGGGCCGCTGCTGTTGCAAAAAGCTGTGGTCGGTTTCGGCGTTCAGCGACTGCACGCCGGCCTCGGCGGTGGGGCCGGCGTGCACGCCCCAGCCCCGGCCGGCCGGCCGGTAGCGCACGCCGGCGCTGCCGCGCAGCAGCGCCGTGAGGCGGCGGTAGGGCGAGCTAGCCGAAAATGCGGTGTAGGTGCGCGTGGCCTCGGGGTTGCCGGCTACCTCGCTGCGCACGCTCAGCAGCGCCCCCACGATGGCCCCGATGCGCCCGTAGAACGACACGCCGGCCTTGGCCTGGTTGTCGTATTGCAGCCCAATGGGAATGCCGGCCGAGCGGTAGCGGAACGATGAGGTTTGCAGCTCGCGCGGGGCGTAGTAGGTCGGGTTGGCACCGGAGCTAGGGCTAGGCGCGCTACTAGTAAGGCTGGAGGCATCGGCCAGCTGCTCGCCCGTGAAGGCCGCCGACGTGGCCGAGTAGGCGTTTTGCTGCGCTACTTCCAGGCCCGTAGTCAGCGACCAGTGCCCGCCCAGCCAGCGCGTAGCGCGCAGGGTAAGGCGCTGGCCCAGGCCGGGGCGCAAGTTGGCGCGGTACTCGGCGGCGGCGGCCCGCGTCAGGCTCACGGTATTGCTGCCGAGCGCAGTGTTGTAGTCGCTGCTGCTGCGGTTAAAATCAATGTTGGGCTGAAACGCGCTGATGGCGTACTCGGCCCCGTAGCGCCAGTGCCGCAGCTCGCCGGGCGCGGGCGGCAGCAGCTCCTTGGCCACCAGCTGGGCGGGCGGGCCAGCGGGCACCGCCAGGGCCAGCGCCGCCAAGCGGCCCGCCAGCAAGTCCTCGCCCGAGCGCGTAGCGGCCGTAGCGGTGGCTTGCGCATTTTCGGCATCAGTTAGCGCCGGCTGCCCAGTATTTGTATCAGTAATAAGCTGGCTGCCAACCGGTACGGTAGTGGCTGCGCTGGCAAAGGGTGTAGAGGTAGCTGCGATAGCGTATGCGTCAAGAGGCGAAAGGTTGGCCGGGCGCGGGGCCGCCGCACCACTAGCCTGGTAAGCGCTGCGGGCGGGCCGAGGCGCGGCTTCGTAAGCCAGCGCGGGGGCGGCCGCCTCGTTGTAAGAGGCATGCAAAGTCGAGGCAAAAAGTCGGCTTTTGGTCCGCTGGCCAGCGCCTTTGCCCACTGCCAGGTCGTGGCTCGTTAATTGGGCAGCGGTTGGGCTGCTAAGCGCGGGCACCGCGCTCGTGGCGCGGCCGGCCTGAGGGCTGCCTATGCGCTGGGCGCGGCCGGCACTGGCAGCCAAAGGCGCGTTTTGGGCATCGCCTGCGGCTAATTGGTAGGGGCTGTTAGCCACAGCATTGGCTACGGCCCGGCGGGCGGCTTCGCGCTGGGCGGTGGTGGCGGCCAAGGTAGCGGTGGCTACCTGCTGGCTGTGCCACCAGCCCCTGCCGGCCAGCGAGGCTAGCAGCAGGCTGGCCGCCATGCCCCAGCGGTGCACGAGCAGGCGGCGGCGGTATTTTTCGTTTTGGGCTAGTAGCAGGCTGTTGTCGATATGCTCCCACACTAGCGGGCGCGGGGGCACGGCGGCCGCCTCGCTCTCTAGCAAGTGGTGGCGAAATAAGTCTTCTAAGCTGCCCTTGGGCGGCGGTTGCGAGTGCATAATAGCGTGTAAGTTAAGATAATGGCCGCGCCTGGCCCGACAGGCGCGCTAATTTAGTTTGGAGCACGACCCGGGCGCGGGCGTACTGCGACTTGCTGGTGCCTTCCGAGATGCTGAGCAGCTCGCCAATCTCCTTGTGCGTGTAGCCCTCGATGGCGTAGAGGTTGAACACCAGCCGGTAGCGCGGGGCCAGCTCCTGCACCACGGCCAGCAGCTCGCCGTAGGCATAATTGCTGAACGTAAACTCCTCGCTAGCCAGGGTTTCGGGATAGTCGCCGTCGCTCACGGCTACCAGCGGGGCATTGCGGCGGTGCTGGCGCAGGGCCGCGTTTATCATCACGCGCCGAATCCAGAATTCGAGCGGGCACTCGCGCCGAAAGCTGCCTAGGGTCCGAAACACCGTTAAAAAGCCCTCCTGCAATACGTCTTCGGCCTCAAACGTGGTTTGGGCGTAGCGCAGGCACACGGCCATCATGCGGGCGGCGTACTTGTCGTAGAGCTGCTTTTGGGCCAGCTGCCGGCCCAGCAGGCAGCCGTCAATTAGCTCCTCCTCAGTGGGCACGGCGGGGGCCGCCGGGCGGCTGGCGGTGAGGCCGCCGGGGCGCGCCGGTAGGTCTTGGCCGTGCGAGGCGGGCCAGGCAAGGGCGCTCATGGCCGGCTCCGGGCCGGGCCGGCAAGTAGTCCATTCGACATAGAAGACGCAACGTAAAGGAAAAGTAGCAAGCAAAAAAGGCTATCCCCGCACAACCTGGCTGCTGATAGGAAGCCGCCGCCAACCCAAACGTTGCATAAGCGTAAGGTAAAATGTAGTCGTAAAATTAGGGCCTTGATACTAAGTGCCTTATAGGCAGTAAGCCTCTTTTTGTTTAATAATGTGCGTACATGTAATGTAGGTACATTGGTTGGTAATTACTTTTGGCCCATTCAGCGGTAAAACCGGCCCAGCCCCGGCCGGCGCGGCTGATTTTTTCCATTTCCTCCCTCACTTTTTTCATTCATGAAAACCCTCGTTTTGTTTTACTCGACCTACGGCCACGTGTGGCACCTGGCCGAAGCCGTAGCTGAAGGCGCCCGCGAAATAGCTAGCAACGAAGTAGTAGTGAAGCGCGTGCCCGAAACCCTGCCCCAGGAAGTGCTCGACAAAACGGGCGCTACCGGTGCCCAAAAAGCCTTTGCCCACGTGCCCGTAGCCACGCCCGACGAGCTGGCCGACTACGATGCCATTATCTTCGGTACGCCTACGCGCTACGGCAACCTCTGCGGCCAAATGCAAGCCTTTATGGACAGCACCGGCGGCCTGTGGGCCAAAGGCGCGCTGGTAGGCAAAGTAGGCGGCGCCTTCGTGAGCACCGCTACCCAGCACGGCGGCCAGGAAGAAACCATTCGCAATTTTCACACCGAGCTGCTGCACCACGGCTTCATCATCGTGGGCCTGCCCTATGCCTGGCAGGGCCAGATGGGCCATGAGGTAGTAACCGGCGGCACGCCTTACGGCGCCAGCACCGTGGCCGGCGGCCAGGGCGAGCGCCAGCCCAGCGCCAACGAGCTGGAAGGTGCCCGCTTCCAGGGCCGCCACACGGCCGACATCGCCAAAAAGGTGTCGGGTAAGTAAGTTAAGAGTTAACAGTTAAAAATTCTATAAGCTTCTGTGTCGCAATGCTATCGCAACACGAGCAATGCCGTAGAAACTCTTAACTTCTTAACTTCTTAACTCTTAACTCCATTCCAGATAGCCCATGCGGCTTCGGCTTGCCGTTCGAGCATGTCGAAGCCGTTTTTGGTTTGGGCACCGGCCGCGCGGCCTTTTTGCAGAAAAAGCGTTTCGCGGGGGTTGTATACCAGGTCGTAGAGGTAATGCTGCGGCGTGAGCGCGGCGTAGGGGAGGGGCGGGCAAGTGTCTACGTCGGGGTAGGTGCCGAGTGGGGTGGTATTGATGATAAGCGGGTGAGCGGCAAGTACTTCCGGCGTTAAGTCGGCGTAGGTGAGGTGCGGGCCCAGCGGGTCGCGTGACACCAGCCAGTGCGCGATGCCCAGTTCGCGCAGGGCTACGGCCACGGCCTTAGCCGCCCCGCCGGTGCCCAGTACGAGGGCCCGCGTTTCGGCCGCCACCGGATAAAACGTGCGCAGCGACTCGCGAAATCCCACGTAATCAGTATTATGGCCGATGAGGCTGCCATCGGCCCGTATCTCGATGACATTGACGGCCCCTACTCGGGCGGCCGACGAGGCTACGTCGGTGAGATAAGGCCAAATCTGCTCTTTGTAAGGAATCGTAACGTTGAGGCCGGCCAGGTCAGGGTTTTGGGCCAGCAGCGCGGGCAGCTCGCTCGCCGCCGCCAGCTCAAACAACTCGTAGCGGTGGTCGTCCAGCCGCAGGTTGTAGAACTTTTGAGTGAAATACGTCTGGGAAAAAGAGTGCGCGAGCGACCGCCCAATGAGCCCAAAAGTCCGCATGAGTGGGAGTGGAGGAATGCGAGGAAGATAAACCAGCACCAGCACAGTACGCCGGCTCAGGTTCTGCTAATTTTTGGCCAGCTTGCTGCGCAGGAACTGCCACAGCGGCGGTAGTACCGAGAATAGCACAATACCGTAAATCACGAACGTGAAATTGTTCTTGACCCACGGAATGGACCCCAGAAAATAGCCCGCCAGCGTGAGCGACACTACCCATAACAGGGCCCCTACAACGCTGTAAGACACAAAGGTGCGATACGTCATGGTGCCGACGCCGGCCACGAAAGGCGCGAACGTGCGCACGATTGGCACGAAACGTGCCATGATGATAGTCTGCCCGCCGTGCTTGGCGTAGAAGGCTTGCGTTTGCTCTAAGTACTTGCGTTTTAGTAGCTTAAAGTCTTCCCGAAAAACCCGGGGCCCCAAGTAGTCGCCGATGAAATAGTTGAGGTTATCGCCCAAAAAGGCAGCTACCAGCAGCAGCGGAATCAAGTACAGGATATTCAGCAGCGGCTGCCCGGTTTCGGGGTTGGGCTGCGCGGCCAGGGCCCCCGCCACGAACAGGAGCGAGTCGCCGGGCAAAAACGGGAAAATAACCACGCCCGTTTCGGTGAAAATAATGAGAAATAGCAGCAGGTAAGTCAGGTTGCCGTATTCGTGTACCACCCCGACGAGCGTTTTGTCGAGGTGCAGAATAAGGTCAAAAAAGTGCTTGATAAGCTCCATGCGAAGAAGTAAGTAAGGCCACAAAGTAAAGCCAGGGCCAATTGGCGCGATAGGAATACACCCGGATGGGGGAGTGAATGGGCAGTAAACTCAGCCTTATGGAGAGCTAAATAAACAAAAAGAGCTTGTATAAAAAGCATACAAACTATAATTAGAGACGTATATTTGCCGCCGCTTAAAAAAAATATTTGAAGATATTATCTTGAAAGATAATGCCTTGTTTAGGTATGCTGACGAGCTATTAACGGTGTTTTTGGTCAATGGCATTTTTTTAAGAACACTCATCCACTTTTTTATAGCTTCGTATATGCCCCAACTTCCACCCTTCTGCTTAAACTTTCGCTATTACTAACTCCACGGTTTGCTTCATGAACACACAACCTACTCCTACCCGAAAGCGGGGCGCACTACTGCTCCTGCTGATGGCTCTTCTGCTAAAGTGCGTATCGGCCCAGGCGCAAATCATCACCTTGTACAATGATGGCATTACCCTGCTGCAACAGCCCACGGCCAGTTCGGCGACTAGTGCTAACTATGCCGGCTTGGCCAACGACCCGCCGTATACTACCCCTACTGACTACACCAAGCTAGGCGACAACGCGACGCCGCCTCCCTCACTGGGCACGTATGACCTGAACGGGACGAGCGCGCTTACCCTGACTGGTGCTTCGATAGACTTCGTCATTGGCCGCAACACTACCGTGCCAAGCAATGGGGTCCGGATGCTGTACCGTGTGTACCTGGCCACCACCGCCGTAACGGCTACTTCGCCAGCTTTTAGCCCTATCGTGCTGCCGGCAAGCAGTGGCTATACAGTTAATAATGCCACCGCTGATTTGCTGGCTGGCTTGGTGAGTGGGGGTACTTACACGCTCGAAGTGCGCTACGAAATTACGGCTACGAATACTTCTACGGGTGCTACGAAGACTACCAACGACCCCGGTACCGTGCCCGCCTACACCGCCTCGTTCTACGTAACGCCCCCGCCCACTACGGCACCCGGCGGCACCACCACCTGGCAGAGCACCAATACCGGCCCTAACGGTAACCGCTGGTTTGTAGCGGCCAACTGGAGCAACGGCATCCCCAACGGGGCTTCCGACGCGGTAATTCCGGAAAACACGCCGGGCTCCAACATCGTGTTCCCGGTACTGGATAGCCGCACCGTAAACTACGCCGTGCGCAACCTCACCCTGCAAGGCACCACCAACTCAGGGCGCGCGCAGCTGACCATTCAGGGGGCGGTGCTGCACGTGTATGGCAACATTTCGCAGCTAAGCGGGGGCCTGGTGGGCGCCATTACCGACCGGCCGGGCGTGGCCGACTCTACCTTCAACTCAACGCTGATACTAGCCGGTGGCAATCAGTTCGTAACGGGCCAGCTTTCGGTGCCCGACATCATCATCGCGGGCTCGGGCGTAAAATCGGTGGCCAACGTAATGCTGCCTACCAACACTATCTCGCTCCGGCCCAAATCGGCAATCGATGGGGTAGTAGTGCAAACCGCCAGCGACCCCAACGGTACGCAGAACTATCAGTTTGATACGACTGGCAACTCAGTGGTGAACTTGGCCGGCACCGGCATTATCAACGCTAACGCGAACAGCAACGAAACTATTACCTCCTATATTAAAGGGATAGTGCGGGCAACCGGCCCTTTGGTGGCTGGCACCACCAACCGGTTTGGCAACATGGGCTTGGAGCTTACGCCCAACCACCCGGCCACGCTCGTGACCGTGCAGCGCATTATCGGCGACCCCCTGATTGGGCCCACGGCCGTCAATAATCCGCGCGCGGTGCCAATCAAGCGGCAGTACTTTATTAGCGGGGATGACAACAGCGCTTCTTCCAGCACCGCTGGCTCGTCCAACAACGTAGTATTTCGCTACCTGAACTCCGCTTTCGAACTGAACGGCATCGCGGAAAACAACCTGATACTGTTTAGCTCCAAGGGCAGCAGCACGGCTTCGTTTACGCCGCTCGTGGGCACGCTGAATACGAATGACCGCACGGTAACGAAAGCTGATGTGCCTTCTGACCCCGGCTACTACCTCACGCTGGGCGACCGCACCAATCCGCTGCCCGTGACGCTGGTAAGCTTTTTGGCTACCCGCAGCGGCGACAATGCCAAGCTGGTGTGGGCCACGGCTTCGGAGAAAAACAACCGTGGCTTCGAGGTGCAGGTGTCGGGCGATGGCAAAGCGTTCCGCACGCTGGGCTTCGTGGCCAGCCAAAGCAGCAACAGCAGCACCAAGCTCGACTACACCTACACCGACACCGAAACCGGTAAGACCGGCGTGCGCTACTACCGCCTGCACCAGCTTGACCTCGACGGCACCGACTCGTACTCGCCGGTGCGAGTAGTGAGCTTCGACGGCGGCGCCGCGCTGGCCTCGGAGCTGAGCATCTACCCCAACCCCGCCACCGGCGACGATACCCGCCTGCTCATCCAAACCGCCGAAGTTGGTACCGCTCGCCTGCGCATTACCGACCTGATGGGCCGCACGCTTATCGACCAAACCATCGCTACGGTCAACGGCAGCACCGAAACCAAGCTGGCCGCGCTGGCCAATGCCAAAATCGGCACTTACCTGGCGCAGCTCACCCTGCCCTCGGGCCTGATAAAAACTATCAGGGTGCAGAAGCAATAATTGCACGCACACCTTAGCAGCAAAAAAGCCGGCTCCCACGTAGGAAGCCGGCTTTTTTGCTGCTGGTCGGGGCAGGACTGCACTACCCGCGCGGCATCGAAGTGCCGGGCTTACCCGACTTGGCTTCGGGCAAAAACATGGGGTCGACGCTGGCCATATCAATAAAGTCGGAGAACGTATCGCCGCGCAAGCCCAGGCGGATGGTTTCGAGGCTCACAATTTCGTTGGGCGCGATGTTGCCCAGGTTCACGTTGGGGCCCAGCAGCTTGATAAACCATACTTGCTGCGCCTTTTGCGGGGCTTCCCACAGAATGCGCTCCGACGGGATTTTGGTCAGAATCTCCTCGACTAGGCCCGAGCGCACCTCGCCGGTGCTGCGAAACAGGCCCACGTTGCCGCCCTCGCGGGCCTCGCCGATTACCTTCACGGCGCCCGCGTCGAGCTCGGCCTGCATCTGCGAAATCCACTTATAGGGCGGAATAATCTTCTCGGCATCCTTGGAGCCAACTTCGCTCAGCACTTTCACCGACTTGCTCAACTCGCGGATAAACTCGCACTTGCGGTCGTGGGGCAGGTCGATGCTGCCGTCCGAAACCTCGGCGTACTCCAACCCGAACGAGTCGAGCAGGCGGCGGTAGTCGTCGAACTGATTGCGGATGATAAACGCCTCGAACAGCGTACCGCCCAGGTACACGGGCAGGCCGGCGGCGCGGTACACGTCGAGCTTGCGCTTGAGGTTAGGCACCACATAGGAGGTGGCCCAGCCCAGCTTCACGATGTCGGCGTAAGGGGCGCCCACTTCCAGAAAGTCTTCTACCTCCCGGATGCTCAGGCCCTTATCCATCATCATGGTGTAGCCCTGCTCACGGGGTTTTTGGGTGCGCTCGGGCAGCTGCGTTAGCGAGTAGTTCATCAAGTTTAAGTGGGGAAACGTGGCTCGGCTAGAAAGGTAAACAGCTTTAACCACCGAGCCGGCGCGAGGTTTAGGCCAATAAAAAGGCCGCCTGCTCGGCGAGCAGGCGGCCACAAAAATACGCAGCGGGCAAACCCAATCGCGTCTTTACTTGCGAAACTGGTCGATGAGCCGCCGCAACGCGGGCTGCTGCTCCAGCTCGGGGAAGTAGTCGAACAGCAGCGTGTGCTGCTCATAATTGAGCGTGAGGGCCGTTTCGAGCTCCTGGTAGGCCTCGCGCAGGCGCCCGGCGGCCAGCAGGTAGGCGCAGTACATGTAGTGAAAGTGCGACTCGTGCGGGTGCAGCTCCACGGCGTGGCTGATGAGGTCGATGGCCTCCTCGTAGTGGCCCTGCTCGTAGAGAATGGCGCTCCAGCTCACCCAGCCGGTAGCATCTTCGGGAGCTACCTCGGTAGCTTTCTCGTAGGCTTCGAGGGCGCTCACGATGTTGCCCACCTGGTTTTCGGCCGC
>JAKONR010000022.1 GCA_022701825.1 Hymenobacteraceae bacterium
CCTGAAAAAACACCTCGATGAGCGTGGTGCCGTCGTTGCTGTTCACCGACGTCATCGACGTCATGCCCGGCACGCCGTTGATGGCGCGCTCCAGCGGCGTGGCCACGGCCTTGGCGCACACCTCGGCATTGGCCCCGGTGTAGTGCGCCGTCACGGTCACGGAGGGGGGCACGATGTCGGGAAACTGCGTGATGGGCAGCTGAAACAGCGCCAGCCCGCCCAGCAAGGTTATCAGCAAGGAGATAACCAGCGAGAGAACCGGGCGGCGAATGAAGATATCGAACATGGGTGCTAACGTAGCGCCTCCCCCCCGGCCCCTCTCCGCAAAGGAGAGGGGGAGCCGACCGTAGGTAGGGCGTTGGAATATTATTGAGTATAAGCTTAGTTAATTATCCGGCTCCCCCTCTCCGCAAAGGAGAGGGGGCCGGGCACGCCTGGTTAGCAAAAGCTACCGCGCTTTCGCCACGCTCGGCGCGTCCGTTTTCTGCGGCAATTCGGCTTTGCGCGGCACTACTTTCATCCCTTCCTTTACCTCCTGCGTGCCTTCGTACACCACGCGCTCGCCGCGCTTGAGGCCGCTTTTCACCACGTAGTCGCCGCCGGTGCGGGTGCCGGGCACGAAGCTGCGGGTGTGCGCAACGTTGTTACTATCAAGCACAAACACGTAGCTCTTGTCCTGAATCTCGAACACCGCTTTTTGCGGCACCAGCAGCGCGTCGGGTACTACGTTGGTGAGGCGCACGCGGCCGGTGGCCCCGTGCTTGAGCAAGTGCTGCGGGTTGTCGAAGCGGGCGCGGAAGGCGATGGAGCCGGTGTTCTCGTCAATCTCACCCTCCGAAGTCTCGATGTAGCCGGGGTAGGCGTATCGGCTGCCATCGGCCAGCACCAGCGCTACCGTGTCGGAGCGGCTTTGCTCGGGGTGCTCCTGGCGCAGGCGCATTAGCTCTAAGTATTCATTTTCAGGTATTTCGAAGTAGGCAAATACTTCGCTGAGGTCTGATACGGTGGTGAGTAGGGTGGTTTCTTCGATGAGGCTGCCTACCTTAAGCGGAATGCGGTTGATGATGCCGTCGAAGGGGGCGCGTACCAGCGTGTAATCGAGGTTGAGGCGGGCGGTAGCCTGCCGGGCGCGGGCCTCAGCCACGTGCGACTGCGCGGTGCGCAGGTTGGCCTGGGCCAGGTCGGTTTCGGTCTTGGCGATGATGTTTTTATTCACCAGCAGCTGCACGCGCTCCAGCTGCACTTTGGCCGAAGCTACTTCGGCTTCGGCGGCGGTTTCGGCGGCCTGGGCGCGGGCCAGCTGGTTCTGGTATTCGCTGGGCTGAATGCGAAACAGCGGCTGGCCTTTCTTCACGAACTTGCCCTCGTCCACAAAAATCTGTTCTAAAAAGCCGCGCACCTTGGCCCGCACCTCCACGTTGCGCTCGGCCTGAATGTCGGCCACGTGCTCGTGGTAGAGGCGCTGGTCGGTGGTGCGCAGGGCCACCACCGGCACCTGCGGGGGGGCATTGTCGGACTTCTGGGTGGTTTCGGCGTCGCTCTTGCCACAGCCGCTTAGCAGCAGCAGGCTCGCGGCCAGGCTCGCCAAAATGGTGTTGCGGGCCGCTACTTTATCTTGAAAAAGAGACACTTGAATGGGTGTGGAAATTGTGAATTTAGAATAGTACGCAAACGCCGGCCGGGTGTTAGCGCCTCGGGGGCTGGGCCGCCAGGTGGGTCGAGTCGCGCCGCAGGGTGGCGGCCTGGCAGCGGGCCAGCATGGTTTGGGTAAGCGTGAGCTCGGCCCGCGTAGCGCTGAGGCTTTCGGCCTCGGCCTCGTCATCATCATCCAGCAGCGACGGGTAGGCGGCCAGGCCATCGGTGCGGCTCAGCAAAAAGCAGTTGAGCGCCCCCGACAGCAGCAGGGCCACGGCGAGCAGCGCGGCCAGCACGCGGTAGCGGGTATCGGGCAGGGGCAGGGGGCGGTTCATCGTGCAAAGCACCCGCGCCGACATTAAAACCGTCTGAGAACGGTGTTAGAATAGATTAAACCGAGATGCTCGCCGCCCGGGGGGAAGCAGGTCCGCGATTACCCCGGCAGCCGCACCGTGGCCGTGGTGCCTTCGCCCGCTGCCGATACTATCTCCAGCTGCCCACCGTGCAGGCGCACCACCTTTTGCGCCAGCGGCAAGCCCAGCCCAAAACCCGGCCGCCCGGCCGCGCTGCGGGCCCTGAATAGCGGCTCAAACAGCCGCGCCTGGTCGGCGGGCGCGATGCCGGGGCCAGTGTCCTGCACCCGCACTTGCAGCGTGTCGGCGTCGGCGTAGACTAGTGCCACGGCCACGGCTGCCTGCGAGTACTTGCAGGCATTATCGAGTAGGTTAAACAGGGCCGTGGTCAGCAGCTCGGCGTTGCCGGGCAGGCTAAAGGGCTCGGCCGCCGCGGGCGCCGGGCCGACGCTCAGCCGTATTTCGCGGCCGGGGTATTTGGCCTGGGCGTAGCCCAGGGCTTGGGCTAGGCACTCGTCGAGGCGCACGGGCAGCAGGCGGGGCGAGGGCGCGTCGGCGCGGGCCAGCGTGAGCAGGCCGTTGGTGAGGGCGATGAGGTGGCGCACGTCTTCGAGGCCCGAGGCGATGCTCTCCTTGCTGTCGGCCAGCGTGCTGTCGTAGGCCAAGGACGTTTCGAGCGTGCCGAGCAGCGTGGCCAGCGGCGTGCGCAGCTCGTGCGAGGCGTGCGACAAAAAGCTCTTCTGCGCCTCAAATGCCTGCTCGACGCCCGCCAGCATCTGGTTAAACGTGATGGCCAGGCGCGCTATTTCGTCGCGCCGGTTGCCCTCGTCCACGCGCTGGCTGAGGTTAGAGGCCGTGATTTGCTCGACCTGCTCGACCACGCGGGCTACGGGCCGCAAAAACTCCTCCGCAAAAAACCACCCCGCCCCGATGATGAGCAGCAGCGCGCCCACGTTGCCCACCACCAGTATCAGCCGCAGCGTGTCGAGCTGCGAGCGCCCCAGGCGGTCGATGGCCGCGATTTCGACCTGATACCTAATGCCTTGCACGGTGTAGGGTACGCGGGTGCTTTCAAGCTGGCCGGCCAGCCCCGCCGGCGCCGGCGCCGCTTCCGCAAAAAGCGTTTGGCCGGTGGGGCCGAGCACGCGCAGGCGCTCGCCGGTCATCATCAGCAAATCGCGCGGGTGCACCGCCCCCGCCGGCCGGCCGCTGCGGATGAGCACCCGCGCCGCCAGCAGCGCGCTGCTTTCCATGCGGTGCACAAACCGCTGCCGCCGCGCCGCCGCCTGGAAGTAGTACACAAACGCCGAAAACCCCACCAGCAGCCCCGCCACGAGTAAGGTAAAGCGCAGAATGAGCTTGGTGCGAATGAGCATGATAATCTGTTTCTATATCGTCATGCTGAGCGCAGCGCAGCGGAGTCGAAGCATCTCTACCTCAGTACTAATCAAGGCCGTTGCAACGAAGCGGTAGAGATGCTTCGACTCCGCTGCGCTGCGCTCAGCATGACACGTGTTTACTCGGCCCGCATCACGTAGCCCATGCCTACCACGGTGTGGATGAGCTTGGGCGAAAATCCGCGGTCGAGCTTCTTGCGCAAGTAGCTCACGTACACGTCCACGAGGTTGGTGTTGGTGTCAAAATTTACATCCCAGACGTGCTCCGCAATCGCCACGCGCGAAATAATGCGGCCCTGGTTGAGCAGCAAGTATTCGAGCAGGGCGTATTCCTTGGTAGTAAGGTCGATGCGCTGCCCGGCGCGGGTCACCACTTTGGCGTCGAGGTTCAGCTCCAGGTCGGCCAGGCTAAGGACGTGGCGCACGGCCTCGGCGGCCTGCTGGCGGCGGCCCAGGGCGCGCACCCGCAACAGCAATTCCTGAAAGGCGAAGGGCTTCACCAGGTAGTCGTCGGCCCCGGCCTCGAAGGCTAAGACTTTGTCTTCCAAGCTGTCAAAAGCCGTGAGGAAGATAATCGGCACGTGCGGGTAGTCGGCCCGCACGCGGCGGCACAGCTCGAAGCCGTTGAGCAGCGGCAGGTTCACGTCGAGAATGAGCAGGTCGTAGGGCTGCTGCTGGGCCAGCGAGAGGCCCATTTGCCCGTCGTAGGCGATGGTGAGGTCGTAGCCCTCGCTGGTCAGCCCTTTTTTGATGAACGAAGCCAGCTTGGGCTCGTCTTCGACTAGCAGGATTTTCATGGGCGCGGTAGGGAAGGGCGGGGCTCAAAAGTAAAAAGCCCCGCGCCCGAGTGGGCGCAGGGCTTTTTAGGAGGTTATTACAGTCTTGTCATGCTTCGCTGCGCTCAGTATGACGGACGTAGGCAGAGCCCAACCTAGGGCCGGCGGTTCACCGCGTTCAAGTCCTCAAACGCCGCTTTCAAACGCTTCACAAACGTCTCCTCGCCTTTGCGCAGCCACACGCGGGGGTCGTAGTACTTCTTGTTGGGTGAGTCGGGGCCGGTGGGGTTGCCGATTTGGCCTTGCAGGAAGCCTTCGTTTTTGACGTAGTACTGCTGAATGCCCTCCCAAAATGCCCACTGCAAGTCGGTGTCGATGTTCATCTTGATGGCGCCGTAGCCGATGGCCTCGCGGATTTCCTCCTGGCTTGAGCCCGAGCCGCCGTGGAACACGAAGTTGATGGGCAGCGCCTCCTCGATGTTGTGCTTCTGGCGCAGAAACTCCTGCGAGTTGTGCAAAATCTTGGGTTGCAGCTTCACATTGCCGGGCTTGTACACGCCGTGCACGTTGCCGAAGGCCGCCGCTATGGTAAAGCGCGGGCTCACCTCGCTGAGGTGCTCGTAGGCGTAGGCCACTTCCTCGGGCTGGGTGTAGAGCTTGCTGGAGTCCACGTCGGAGTTGTCCACGCCGTCTTCTTCGCCGCCGGTCACGCCGAGCTCGATTTCGAGCGTCATGCCGATTTTGGCCATGCGCTCGAGGTATTTTTTGCTGATTTCAATGTTCTCCTCAATCGGCTCCTCCGACAAGTCGAGCATGTGCGAGCTGTAGAGCGGCTGGCCGTGCTCGGCGTAGAATTTCTCGCCGGCTTCGAGCAGGCCGTCAATCCACGGGAGCAGCTTTTTGG
>JAKONR010000034.1 GCA_022701825.1 Hymenobacteraceae bacterium
GACGATTTCACGGGCTTCCTGCCAATGGCCGATGGCACGGTCTTCAAGGAAATCACGCCCGACAAGTATGTGGAAGGCCCGCTGATGTTCCGCCGCCAGGGCAAATACTACTTTATGTGGAGCGAGGGCGGCTGGACCGGCCCCGACTACTCGGTGGCCTACGCTGTGGGCACGTCGCCGTTCGGCCCCTTCCAGCGGGTGGGCAAAATCCTGGCCCAGGACCCGAAAGTGGGCACCGGCGCGGGCCACCACTCAGTCGTCAACGTGCCCGGCACCGACCGCTGGTACATCGTGTACCACCGCCACCCGCTCGGCGACAAGGACGGCAACCACCGCCAGGTGTGCATCGAGGAAATGCACTTCGACGCCAAGGGGTTAATTCAGCCCGTGAAGCTGACGAAGACCGGCGTGGCGGCGCAGCCGCTGCGGTAAGTAAAGGCCTCTATTCTTAATAAAAAAACGGGTCATGCTGAACGCAGTGAAGCATCTCTACCGCACCGTTGTTAACGATTCAACGGTGCGGTAGAGATGCTTCACTGCGTTCAGCATGACGGACGTTGACAGGGGCTACCTACGCCCCCGGCAGCGTCGCCTCATACGTATCAGCGTACTTGAACTCTTCGAGCCAGTAATCCGAGCTAATGATGTCGTACACCACGCTGGTTGCGGTCTTGTCGCTGGGCGTGAGCTGCCACAAAATGTCGCTCGCCTCGGCAAACTCGCCGCCCGCCAGCTGGTCTCCGAAGAGGCGGTGCAGCAGGGCGCGGTCGCTGAGGCCGGGGGCGAGCAGGCGCAGCAGCGTGGCGGCGGGCTCGTGGTCGAGCAGGGCCAGGTCGGCGGGGTCAGCGGCGGTTATTTTGACCTTAAACTCCACGGCCTGCGGGTGCGGAAATTTGCCGTTGTAGGCGTCGTATAGCAGCTGGGTGGCGTTGAAAAAATGCTGGTGCAGGGCAAAATTGGGGTTTTCCTCCCACAGCTTTTCGGTGGGCATCTGGTGGGCCAGCTGCTCGGTCTGGCCCTTGGTGAGCGCCTCGCCGGCCATGTAGCCGAGCACGATTTCGGCGGCCTCGGCGGGCTCCAGGTCGGTGAGGGCGAGCTGGGTCATTTCCTTGAGCTCGGCCGGGGCGATGGCCTCGGGGTTGTCGTAGCTGAGGGCGTTGAGCAGGGCCAGGTAGTCGGTGTTTTGCCAGGCGTTGGGCAGGGCGGCGAGGTGCTGGAAGGAAAGCCGTTCGACGGTGAAAGTAGGCATCGGAAGAAAGGGTGCCGGAATAAGGCGCCCGGCCGGTGTACGTACTAAACGGGGCGGCTAGCCGAAACCCAGGGCCGCCCCGTGCCCGCCCGGCCCGCGCCCGGCCCGAAAATGCGCGGCAAAAAGCCAGCGGCCGGCTTTTTGCCGCTACTTTGGGTGCCCAATGCGGCCGGCCCGGCCGCCAGACTTTTCCCGCCCATGCCCCTCACCGAAGACCCCACGGCCGGCGTGTTTTCCGACACGCCCAAAATTGAGTTTATCGACACACCCGGCGTGCCCAACCGCAACGTGCGGGTTATCGCCGACTTCACCTTTACCGAGGCTGCCAACGGGACCGTGTGGAATGCGCCCGTGGGCAGTATCATCGACGGGGCCAGTATCCCGCGGGTGCTGTGGACGCTGGTGGGCTCGCCCTTCACCGGCGACTACGTGTACGCCTCCATTGTGCACGACGTGGCCTGCGACACCCGCGCCCGGCCCTGGCGCGACACGCACTACATGTTTTACCTGGCCTGCCTGGCGGGCGGCACCAGGCGCGGCCGTGCCAAGCTCATGTACCTGGCCGTGCGCAACTTTGGCCCCCGCTGGCCCGCGCCCGACGCGCCGGTGGTGCCAGCCGGGCAGCCGGTGGGGCAGCTCGCCTTCAGCCTGGTAGCGCTGGCCGGCGAAAAGCCAGCCGCGCCGTTCAGCCCCTTCGTGCCCTACGCAGCGCAGCTGCGCTACCTGCACCGCGCCCAGGCCTACCTGGCCACCCACGGCGAAAACGTTTCGCTCGAAGCCATCGACATTTACGCCTGCCGCCCGATATGAAACTGCTATTTGCGCTACTACTGCTGGTTGGGTTCGGAGCGCAGGCCCAGCAAGCCGAGCTGGCTGCTTTGCTTCAAAAAGAAAATGTGCCGGGGATGCAGCTCAGCCACACCAAAGGCAAGGCCACCAAAACCTACGCGCTGGGCGTGCGTGCGGCCGGCACCACCCAGGCCGTGGCGGCCACCGATATTTTTCAGGCGGCCTCGCTGGGCAAGGTGGTGCTGGCCTACGTGGCCCTGCGCCTGCACGACCGCGGCGTGCTCGACCTCGACAAGCCGCTGCTGACCTACGCGCCCTACCCCCGCTTGCAGCCCGACCCGCGTGCCGCCCGCATCACGGCGCGGCGGGTGCTCACGCACACCACCGGCCTGCCCAACTGGGCCGACAACCCGCTGGGCCCCGCCTGGGCTACCTCGGCGCTGCGCCTCAAGTACGCGCCCGATAGCTGCTGGAACTACTCGGGCGAGGGCTACGTGTGGCTGCAAAAAACGCTGGAGCACCTCACCGGCAAGTCGTGGGAAACGCTGGCGCGGGAAGAGGTTTTTAAGCCCTTAGGCATGAAAAATAGCAGCTTTACGTGGCAGGCGCGTTTTGCCGGCCGCGCCGCCACCGGCCACGACGCGCAGGGCAAGCCCACCGAAATCCGGCAATTTGCCGCGCCCTACGGCGCGTATTCGCTGCTGACCACGGCCACCGACTACGGCCTATTTCTGCAAGCCCTGGCGGCGGGCCGGGGCCTGAAACCCGCCACCGCCCGCCTGCTCGCTACCCCCGCCAACGCGGCCGACCGTTGCGGCCCGCCCACCAGCCCCGCCGACCCGGCCATTGCCTGGGCCTGTGGCGTGGGCCTGGCCACCACCAGCCAGGGCCCCGCCCTCTGGCACTGGGGCGACAATGGCGACTTCAAAGGCTTTTTTATGGTGCTGCCGGGTAAGAAAGAAAGCCTGGTTTTTCTGACCAACGGCGCCAACGGGGCCAAGCTGACCGACGAGGTGCTGCGAATCTTCTTCGGCCCCGGCCAGTACTGGGCCACGCAGTGGCTGGCGGCCGAGTAGGAGCCAAACGGCTGAGGCTGTTTTGCGTATGTAGTGGGGCGGCGGCCGGGCTGCCGCGTTCACCTTCATTTCCCACCCCCATGAAAGCTTCCCTGCTCGCCCTCGCGCTGGCCCTCACCACCAGCGCCGCCCTGGCCCAAACCGTAGCCCCCGGCACCGCGCCTGGCGCCCAAACCGGCAACCCCTCCAACATGCCCAGCGCTGGCGACCCCGCCACCAACCAGCAGCGCGTAGACAGCAAGCGCCAGGACGCCATGTCGGGCGACAAGCGCACGATGCGCAAAAACGGCAAAATGAAAACCAGCTACGACGGCAAGAAGATGAAAACCAAAATGTAGTAGCTGCCTGTGATGTTGTTTATTCAGGTAGTCATAATTCATCCGTCATGCTGAGCGCAGCGCAGCGGAGTCGAGGCATCTCTACCGGAGAACTACCTCCTGACGCTAGCAACGAAGCGGTAGAGATGCTTCGACTCCGCTGCGCTGCGCTCAGCATGACAGTTGTTTTTGCATCGCAAAAATTTTAAGCAGTTTTACGAAAAGCCGCTGCCTGCCTGGGCAGCGGCTTTTTTGTGGGCGCTGCTGGCAAACTGCCTGGCCAACGGCCCGTACTACTACCGGCTGCCGCGTGGCGGTGCTACCCTCCTTTATGTTGTCCCCAGAATCTACTACGCCCACCCCCCGCCCGGCCGCCGGGCCCGCGCCGCTCATCGTGCTGGCCGGTGCCTCCGGCGACCTTGGCCACCGCATTGCGCTGGCGCTGCTGGCGCGGGGCGCGCAGGTGCGCGCCCTCGTGCGCCCCGGCAATACCAAGCCCGAAGTCAACAGCTTGCGCGAACGGGGCGCGGCGGTTGTCGAAGTCGATTTCAACGACCCGGCCGCCCTCACCCGCGCCTGCGCGGGCGCGGCCTGCGTGGTGTCGGCGCTCTCGGGGCTGCGCAGCGTGATAGTGGATGCCCAGACGCACCTGCTCGATGCGGCCGTGGCGGCCGGCGTGCCGCGCTTCATCCCGTCCGATTTCAGCATCGACTACACCAAGCTGCCCGCCGGCTCGAACCGCAACCTCGACCTGCGCCGCGAGTTCAATCGCCACCTCGACCGGGTGCCCATTCAGGCCACGTCCATCCTCAACGGCATGTTTGCGGATTTGCTGACTGGGCAGGCGCCGCTGGTGCTGTTCAAGCTGAAACGCATCCTGTACTGGGGCTTGGCCGACCAGCCGCTCGACTTCACG
>JAKONR010000050.1 GCA_022701825.1 Hymenobacteraceae bacterium
TTCAGCTCATGATGGGCAAGATTTTGGGCATCGCGGGCGTGGTGCTCACGCAGTTTGCCCTGTGGCTGGTGCTCTCGTGGGGCATCACCACGGTGGTAGCACCCCTGCTGCTGAAAGACGACAAACCGGTGGCTACGGCCAGTGCCCCGGCCGCTACCAGCGCCACCGCTGCGCCGGCCGCTGCCAGCAGTGCTACCGCAGCGCCCAGCCCGGCGGCCTCAACCAGCGCCGACGCCATGGCCGAAGCGCCCAAGCCCGGCCAGCCGTTCAGCATTTGGGGAGTGCTGGGCGAGCTGCCTATTGGCAGTATTATGGGCGGGTTTTTGTTCTTCTTCCTGGGCGGCTATCTGCTGTATTCGTCGCTGTTCGCGGCCATCGGCTCGGCTGTCGACGACCAGACCGACGCCCAGCAATTTATGTTTCCGGTCACAATACCGCTCATTTTGAGCTATATCGTGAGCATCAACGTCATCATCAACGGCGACCCCAACGGCCCGCTGGCCTTCTGGCTCTCAATGATTCCGCTGACCTCACCCATTGCCATGGTCATGCGCCTGCCTTTTGGGGTGCCCGCCTGGCAGCTGGCGCTGTCGGGCACGCTGCTGGTGCTCGGCTTCATTGGCACCACGTGGGTGGCGGCCCGCATCTACCGCGTCGGCATTTTGATGTATGGCAAAAAGGTGACCTACAAGGAGCTGTCGAAGTGGATGTTTTATAAAGGGTAAGCTTTAAATCAAAAACAAGAAAGCCCGGCCGCTCACGTGGCCGGGCTTTCTTGTTTTCAACGGCCCGAATAAAAGCAGCCGCAGGGCGATGCGGTCCTACTGCACTTTCACCAGCCGCTGACTGCTTGTTACGCCCTCGCAGGTGAGCTGCACCAGGTACACGCCGGCTGCCAGGTCATCGACCGAGCCGAGCGCCACGCGGTGCGGGCCGGCTGCCTGGGCCGGCACCTCGGCCAGCGTGCGGATGCGCTGCCCGGCGAGGCTATAGAGCGCGACCTGCACGGCGGCCGGGCGTGCCAGCGTGTAGCTCAGGCTGAACGGGCCAGCGGCGGGGTTGGGAAACAGCTGCATGGCGGTGGCCGCCGAGGCGGCGGGCGCGGTAGCTAGGGCCGAAGTCAGCACCAGCTCCACATCGTCGAGGCTGCAATAGTTGCCGGCGGCGGCCACCGAGCGCAGGCCAATTTCGCACTGCCCGTTGCTGACCACGATGCCAGGCACCTGAATCTGGGCCCAGGTCCCGGTGGTGGGCAGGGCGATATTTTTATCAACCCCGCCGCTTTGGGCGTAGAGCTGGCAGGTGGTTTGGCCGCCGCCGTTCATCACCCAGGCTTTTAGCGTGTAGGTGCCGTTGGGCACGTTGGTGAGGGCTTGGGAGGTGCGCACGCTGTAGGCCGTGGCCTTGTAGTGGGTGAGGCGAAACTGGCTGCTGTGGCCGTTCCATTCAGTGTAATCGGCGTCGGCATCGGCGGTAGAGGTGGTGGCCCAGCCCAGCGGCGTGGCCGTGGCGGCCGTGTACTCGAAGCCGGCATTATAAACTAGCGGCTGCGGGGTGGGCGCAGCCAAAAAGCCGTCCAGCGCGGCCGTAGCGGCATTGTTGGCGCCCCAGGCGCCCTTGCCGTAGCCCTGCCAGCTGTACACCTGCGGCTCCCAATATAGCACGCCGAGGCCTTTATTGGCGGGCACGGCCTGGGTTTTGGCGATGAGGTCGCGCAGCATTTCGCGGGTGGCGAGGGGCACGTAGTTGTCGAGGCCGGTTTCGACTACCATCACTTCCTTGCCGGGGTAGCGGCTCACCATGTCGTTCATGTTGGCCTGCGCCCGTGTGGTGTAGGTATTCCAGGTGGCGGCGTCGGGGTAGAGCGAGAGGCCGATGACATCCCAGCGGGCGCCGTTAGCCAGCAGGCCGTCGAAGTTGTAGCGAAAAAGACTGTTATTCTCGCCGTTGGCGACGTGCACGATGACCTTGCTGGTGGGGCTGGCAGCCTTCACGGCGGCGTAGCCCTGGTCGATAAACGCGGCAAAATTGGCGAAGCCATTGACTGTCACGCGGCCTTCGGGCCAGAGGATGCCGTCGTTGTTTTCGTTGCCGACCTGTACCCACTCGGGCGTGATGTTGTTGGTGCGCAGCAGCGTCATCACCGTGGTGGTGTGGTCGTACACGGCCTGCTTGAGCTGGGCCACGGTGTAGCCCTGCCAGGCCACGGGCTTGGTTTGGGCGCCGGGGTCGGCCCAGGTGTCGCTGTAGTGGAAGTCGATGAGCAGGCGCATCCCCAGCGCTTTAGCCCGTAGGGCTTTGGCCAGCACATCGGCGGCGTTACTGTAGCCGCCGGGCGGGTTTACCCACACGCGCAGCCGGATGGTATTCAGCGCATAGTCGCCCTGCAACAGCTGAAACAGGTCTTTTTGCTGCCCGGTCTTGTTGTAAAAAACGTAATTACCGGCCTCCATCTGGGTTATCCAGCTGATGTCGGCCCCCTTGGCAAAGGCGGGCGTGGTAGTTTGGGCGGCGGCGGGCCGCCAAGTAGCTAGCAGCAGCAAAACTGCCAGCAGGCGGGTAGAAAAAGGCATAAAGCGGGGTGGGAAAATGGCGCCGGAATTGCTGAACGCAACAGGCAGGGCAGGAAAATTGTCTCAGTGAAGCAGGGTTTTGCAGGGTTTTTTTGATAAAAACCAAAAACGTCCGTCCTGCTGAGCGCAACGCAGCAGCTCTACCGCCTCGTTGAATGAAGCGGTAGAGCTGCTGCGTTGCGCTCAGCAGGACGGACGTGCGACTGGGTGCAGTAAACAGCCGCGCCCGCGCTCGCTATTTCTCGCCCTCGTGGAAGCTCACCAAATCATCGATGGGCGAGCGCAGGATTTTGCCCACCTGCATGCCGTGGCCGTTGGCTACCTGCGTGAGGGCGTCGCGGAAATTATAACCCACCGAGCCGATGCAATTAAACGTATACTTCTGGTAGTCGGGGTAGTGCAGCACCAGGTTCTGGAAGAACGCCTCGAAGGCCTCGACCACAATTTGGCGGCAGTAGCTCACGTTGTTGTGGTCGTAGCAAAACTTGGCGAAGCTGGCCAGGTAGCGGTTGGGCAGCGGCTGGTTGTAGAGCCGGTCGATGATGTCGTTGCGGGTGCCGAGGTGGTACTCGGTTTTCAGGGCCTCTTCGAGGCCGTCGGGCAGCAGGCCGCGCAGGTAGTCGCGCAGCAGGCGCTTGCCTAGGAAGGAGCCGCTGCCCTCATCGCCCAGGAAATAGCCCAGTGAATCCACGTTGTACGTGATTTTCTGGCCGTCGTAGAGGCACGAGTTGGTGCCCGTGCCCAAAATGGCGGCAAAACCCGGCTCGTGGCCGAGCAAGGCGCGGGCGGCGGCCAGCAGGTCCTCGGTTACCTCCACGCGGTTGGCGCTGGGGAAGGTTTCGCGCAAGGCGGCGGCGATTACCTCGGCCTTGGCCGGGCTGCTCACGCCGGCCCCGTAGAAGTAAATTTCGCGCACCTCGGTGCGGGCCATGTCGTCGGGCAGGTCTTTCTGGAGCGAGGCCACGATAAAGGCCGTGTCCACAAAGTCAGGGTTATAGCCCTGGGTGTTGAAATACACGCGCTGGCCCGCGTCGGAGAGCTGGCACCAACTGGTTTTGGTCGAGCCGCCGTCGGCAATGAGTATCATAAGGTGAATGGAGATGAGTGATGCCGCGAAAGTACGAGTGTAGGGTAAGCTTTAGCTTGCCAGCGCGCAGCGCAACACGCCCGAGGCGCTACGCTGCGCGCTGGCAAGCCAAAGCTTACCCTACGCTGAGCCTACGTGTGCAACGTCGAGGGCAGCAGGTCTATCCAGCCATCCTCACTCACTACCACGGCCAGGCAAGGGTAGGGCGACGAGCTGGTGTAGCGCACGGCCGAGTTGTAGCGGGCACCACGGCTGCTGTCGCCCTTTTCGGTGGCTTGCCCGTCCAGGATTACGCCAATGGCGTAGCACGTGCCGTCGGGCTCGACCAGCACCGCCCCGTCTATCGAAGAAGCCTGGCGCAGCACGGGCGGCGTCATCACGCGGGGCACTACCCGGAAGCACTGGCGGCGCAGGCGCTCGGCCTCAGCCCGGGCCCCGGTACTGATGCAGAGCATCGTACCGTGGCTTTGGTTGGAGGCTTCCAAGGCCAGCTCCCAGAGGTAGGCCACCTCTTCCTCGTTCAGATTGGGAAAAACCTGGTGAGCCACACGGGCAAAATTATCGGCCTGCACCTTGCTCTGGGGCAGGCGCGGCGTGTTGCTAACCACCCGCATGAGGGTGTGGCCGCCGTGGCGCAGCTCCCAGCCGTAGTGGTTGGTAAACTGCACGGTAGCCAGCGGCTCATACTTGGGGTCGTCTTCCTCTACCATGTAGCCCAGCCCAAACACGTGCGACGCATCCGACACCAGCCCGGTGCGCCCCTCGGTGAGCTCCAGCAGCTTGCGTATCGAGCGGTGGTCGCGCAGGGGCACGGGCGCCTCCAGCGTGAGCACCGGCACGATGGCCGCGTGCTGGCGGCGGGCCAGCAGCATGGTGCCCTGGCCTTCGCCGCCCTCGTGGCGCAGGGCCGCGATGCCGAGGCAAGCGTCGTAGAGCCCGTGGGCGCTGCCCGGCGAGATGCGCAGCATCAGGCGGCGGCCCGCGCCGCGCAGCACCTCGTTGTAGTCGCGGTCGAGCACCGGCTGCTCATTGTCGGCCGTATCAGCCTCGCGCAAAGCGCGGGTGCACTCGTGCAAAAACTCGAGCACGGCGGCGTGCGGCAGCGAGGCCGGGCGGGTAGAGGTGGCCTTGCCGGGCAAGGTATAGTAGGAGTTGTAGGGCGCGGCGGCGAGCTGCACCACCAGCACCACCAGGTAGCCATTCAGGCTGAGCGGCGTGGAGCAGAACGTGCGGCGGGCTTCCTGGCGGCGCTCGACCAGGTCGCAGAGGGTTTGCTCGGTGGCGCGGCACACCAGCTCGTACCAGTGCTGCTTTTCCAGGCGGTCGTGGTCCTGCGGGTGCAGGTGGTACACGTTGTCGCGCGGGCCGGCATCTACTTCAAACGAGGCGGCCAGCGTTTTGATGCCCATAAAATCTTGCGGCGAGTAGCGCAGCGTGGGCGGCTCTACCACTACACTGTGCGGGTCGTCTTCCTCGCGGCCCGAGGCCAAACCCAATAGAAATACCTCCGGCCGCAAATTGCGGTCGAGTAAATTAAAAATGCCTTCAGCAAAGAGCTGGGCCGAAACGCGGAACAGACTTTGGTGTTCCCACATAGGGGGCAGAATAGAGGCGGTAGGGCGAGCCGGGGCCGGAGCCAGCGGAGAAGTCATGGAGCGGCTAGTCGTCGGGTTTCCGTTGGCATACGTAGAATAGCCCTAAACAGTAATGCCCGCCGCCGCCCGGCTTGCACCAAGCCGGCAAAATCCGTACCTTCGGGGTAGCCGTCAGCCGCTTGGGCTGCGTTTTTTTTGGCCCTTATCCTGCTCAGCTTATGCTCTTTGTCGACATGCTTCTGGTCGTGGTGGTGGCCATTTCCTTTATTCCTATTATGACCGGGTATTGCGCCGCTTCGCGGGGCCGCTCGTTCTGGCTGTGGTTTGCCCTGGGCTGGCTGCTGCCTATCGTGTCGTTTTTGCTGCTTTTTGCCCTCATCGCCCGCGACGAGCTGGACCCCGGCCGCCGCCTGCTTGGCGAGGCCCGCCAGATTTTGAAAGAAGCCGAGGCAAAGGCCATCAGCCAGTAGCAGTTATCAATTCAGGGCCTACTGTGCGGCGGTGCGCGGTGTTCGCGATGCTCTTTCGGAGTTGCACTCCGAAAGCCGCGGGCTGGGGAGTTGCACTCCCCAACGCAAGAGCAGCGCCGGCCGAATAACGACGCGGAGTATAACTCCACCCCCGATAACTTTCGGAGTACAACTCCGAAAGGCGCGAAAGGCGTGAAAGTAATACTTGATGAATGCTAATTGCTAATTGACTTCGCTGCCCAGGCGCCGGTGCTGAAGCAGCCTTGCAGCAGGTAGCCGCCGGTGGGCGCTTCCCAGTCCAGCATTTCGCCGGCCAGGTAGGTGCCGGGGCGCTGGCGCAGCATCAGGTTCTCATCCACTTCCGAAAAGGCCACGCCGCCCGCCGACGAAATCGCCTCGGCCAGCGGGCGCAGGCCGCCCACCGGAATGGGCAGCGCCGTGAGCGATGTAGCCAAGTCGGCGGCCGGCCCGGCCAGCTCGCGCAGCAGCGTGGGCACGGGCGCTTTCAGGCTGAACGCGCTGCTGAGGAACGACGCCAGCGACTCGCCGGCCTTACGCCGGGCCACGCGGCGCTCTACTTCGGCGGGCGGGAGGTCGGGCTTTAAGTTGAGGTATAAGGGCGCCGGCTGGCCCTGCACCAGCGCGGCGCGCACCTGCGGCGTGAGCGCATACACGGGCGTGCCCTCCACGCCGTAGGCAGTCAGCAGAATTTCGCCGCGCACCGTGTGGCCGCCGCAGCTCAGGGCGATGTTTTTGAGCGGCGTGCGGCCTACTTTCTCTTTGAAAAAGGCCGACCACGCTACTTCCGCGCCGCAGTTGCTGGGCGCAAAAGGCTGGCAGCGCACGCCGATAGCGGCCAAAAACTGGGTCCAGTGGCCATCGGAGCCGGTTTGGGGCCAGCTCGCGCCGCCCAGCGCCAGCACGGTGGCGGCGGGCTCCACGGTATATTGGTCGCCGCTGGCTTCGTTTACAAAACGCAGGCCCGTGGCGCCCGCAAAGCCCAGCCAGCGGTGGCGAGTTTTAATTTCCACGCCCAGTTCGCCCAGGCGGCGCAGCCAGGCGCGCAGCAGGTCGGCGGGCTTGTGCCGCGCCTCGGGAAACACGCGCCCGCTGCTGCCCACGAAGGTGGCAATACCCAGCTCGGCGGCCCACTGGCGCAAGTCGGTAGGCGAGAAGTGAGCCAAGGCTTGCGCAAAAAACGGCTGCGCCGCGCCGTAGCGCTCCGCAAAAGCCGCCGCGTCTTCGCCGTGGGTGAGGTTGAAGCCACCGTGCCCGGCCACCAGAAACTTGCGTCCCACGGTGGCTTTTTGCTCGAACACGCGCACGCGGTAGCCGGCCTCGGCCAGGCGCTGGGCGGCCAGCAGGCCCGCAGGCCCGCCGCCCACGATGGCCACCAGCGGCGCGGCCGCAGCCGGCAAAGCAGAAAAAGCGGGTTGCATAGGGCAAAAGTAGCCTTGCCCGACCGGCAGCGGGGCGGCGGCCGCCGGTTGGCTTCACGCATTTACCATTGGCTTATGCCTGCCCTTCCTCTATTAGTTCGCGGCGGTAGCGGGCCAAAATGGCCGACCGCGTGACGAAGCCCAGGTAGATGCCGGCGGCATCGCAGACGGGCAGGGCCGGGGTGGCGGTGCGCTCTAGCAGGGCCAGGGCGTGCTCGGCGCTGTCGGTGGGGTGCAGCAGGGCGGGCGGTGGCTGCATCAGCTCGCGCACTTTGGTGGTGGTGTAGTGGGCGTCGTCGAAGAGCGTATCGCGCACCATGTCGAGGGTAATAATGCCGCGCAGTTTGCCGCTTTTGCCCACCACCGGAAAGCTGTTGCGGTGCGCGTGGCGAAACACATCGACCAGCTCGCCGAGCGTGGCGCCGGGCAGCAGGGGCATAAATTCGGCGTCGATGAGGCGGTGCAGGTCGAGGCGCGAGAGCAGGTCGCGGTCGCGGTTGGCGTACACGTCTACGCCCTTCTGGGTGAGCTTGCGGGTGTACACCGAGTAGGGCTCGAAGTGCTTGGTAATGAGGTATGAAAAACTCGTAACCAGCATCAAAGGCACAAACAGCGCGTAGCCGCCCGTGATTTCGGCAATCAGAAACAGGGCCGTGAGTGGCGCGTGCACCACGCCCGCCAGCACGCCGGCCATGCCCAGCACCACAAAGTGCACCTCCGGCAGGGCCACCAAACCCGTCAAATTCACCAGCCGCGCAAACAAAAACCCGCACAGCGCGCCCGCCACCAGCGACGAGCCAAACATGCCGCCGTTGCCGCCCGCGCCCACCGTGATGCTAGTGGCCACCACCTTGGTCATCATCGTGAAAAAGACCAGCACCAGCAGCCACCACACGTTATCGTCGCCATATACCGAAAACAGGCTGCCGTCGGTGAGGTCGTGGGCGTGGCCGTCGAGCAGCGTTTGCACCACCGTGGTGTAGCCCTCGCCGTAGAGCGGCGGAAACAGAAAAATGAGCGCGCCCAGCGCCGCCCCGCCCGCCAGCACCTTCTGCCAGCGCAGCCCCGGCCAGCGCTCCACAAAGTGCTCGCACCAGTGGTAGGTACGAATCATGTACACCGCCAATAAGGCCGTGAAGAGCCCAAAAACCACGTAAAACGGCACCGTATTCAGCACCCACGAATTGGTAATGAGCGTGAACGGCTGGCCCGCGTACAGGGCCTTCGACACCACCGTGGCCGTGGCCGACGAAATGAGCAGCGGAATAAAATACTGGGCCGGCAGCTCCAGCAAAATGGCCTCCACGGCAAACAGCACGCCCGCAATGGGGGCATTAAAAATAGCTGCCACGCCCGCCGCTGCCCCGCACCCCGTGAGCAGCCGCCGCCGCCGCCGGCCCGCCCGCAGCACCCGCGCCGCATTGGAGCCGATGGCCGCGCCCGTAACCGAAATGGGGGCCTCGGTGCCCGCCGAGCCCCCAAACGACACCGTGAGAAAGGCCGTAATCAGCTGCGAATACAGCTTGGAGCGCGGCACGATGGCGTTTTCGCGGGCCGTGCTGTAGATAATTGGTCCGATGCCTCGGCCCAGGTTGCCACCCAGCAAGTATTTAGTTACCAGCACCGTGAGCGTAATGCCGATGATGGG
>JAKONR010000104.1 GCA_022701825.1 Hymenobacteraceae bacterium
GACTTACTTATGGACCCAACTTCTGCTACCAAAACCGGCCAGGTATTCGACTGGCAGGTGCTGCGCCGCCTGCTTGCCTACGTGCAGCCCTACCGCGGCGTGTTTATCGGCCTCATTGTGCTGACCGTGGCCGCCGCCGTGCTGGGCACGGTGCGCCCCGCCCTCATCCAGCGCATGATAGACGTGGACATCAGCACCAACGACTGGGCCGGGCTGAACCGCTCGACACTGTGGCTGCTGGCGCTACTGGTCGTCAATACCTTGGTGAGCTACCTCCAGACCTACTACGGCGGCTGGCTGGGCCAGTACATCGTGCGCGACATCCGCACCGACCTTTACCGGCACTTGCTCAGCCTCAAGCTCAGCTTTTTCGACCGCACGCCCATCGGCGTGCTCGTCACGCGCAATATCTCCGACGTGGAAACCCTGGCCGACGTGTTCAGCGAGGGCTTGGCCGCGATGGTGGGCGATTTGCTGCAAATCATCTTTCTGATGATTTTTATGTTCTACACCAACTGGCAGCTGGCGCTCATCAGCTTGTCGGTTATTCCGCTCTTACTCTTTAGCACTTACGTGTTTAAGGAGAAGGTAAAGGGCAGCTTTCAGGAGGTTCGCAACGCCGTGGCCAAGCTCAACAGTTTTGTGCAAGAGCACCTGACGGGCATGAACGTGGTGCAGATTTTCAACAACCAGGAGCGGGAATACCGGAAGTTTGAGGCCATCAACCAGGAGCACACTAAGGCCAACATCAAGTCGGTGCTGTACTATAGCATCTACTTTCCGGTGGCCGAGGTGCTCGGGGCCATCGGCGTGGGGCTGCTGGTGTGGTACGCCGCGCAGGGCCAGATTGCGGGCTCCATCTCGAAGGGCGAGTTGATTGCCTTTATCATGTACAACTCGCTGTTCTTCCGGCCTATCCGGCAGATTGCCGACCGCTTCAACACCCTGCAACTAGGCCTAGTGAGCACCGAGCGCCTGCTGAAGCTGCTCGATAACAAAGACCTGGTGGCCACCTCCGGCACCCAGCCCGTGCCGCAACTGCAGGGCGACGTGCAGTTCGACCACGTGTCCTTCGCCTACAACGAGCCCGAATGGGTGCTCAAGGACATCAGCTTCCACGTGAAGCCTGGCCAGACCATCGCCTTCGTGGGTGCCACTGGCGCGGGTAAAACTAGCATTATCAACCTGCTGAGCCGCTTCTACGATATCCAAAAAGGCCACATTCGCGTCGATGGCCAGGACTTGCGCGAGTACGACCTCAGCCAGCTGCGCCGCCAAATTGGCGTCGTTTTGCAGGACGTATTCTTGTTTGCCGGCTCCATCCGCGACAACATCACGCTCGGCAACCGCGACATCAGCGATGCTAAAATCTGGGAGGCGGCCGGGCTCGTGGGCGCGCAGCGCTTTATCGAGCGCCTGCCCGGCGGCCTCGACTACCCCGTGATGGAGCGCGGGGCTACGCTCTCGGTGGGGCAGCGCCAGCTCATTAGCTTCGTGCGGGCGCTGGTGTACGAGCCCAGCGTCATCGTGCTCGACGAGGCCACGTCGTCCGTCGATTCCGAGACCGAAGAGCTGATACAAGAGGCCATCGACAAGCTCATGGAAGGCCGCACGGCGCTCGTCATTGCCCACCGCCTCAGCACCATCCAGAAGGCCGACCGCATCATCGTGCTCGACCGCGGCGAAATCAAGGAAACCGGCACCCACGACGAGCTGCTGCGCCACGGCGGCTACTACGCCCAGCTCTACCGCATGCAATACGCAAGCACTGAGCAAGTAGCCTTGGGCAAAGAGCAGCTGCCGGCTGGCGACAAGCTCAATCACTAGTTCGGAATCGGCTCCTTGCCTCTCGTTACTTGCTCGTTAAACAATGCGTTTTTTCTTTCCGCTCGTCCTTCTTTTTACCGCCATTGGCCTGGGCATCTACGCGTATCTGGGCGGCCTGCACGCGCCCACCGTAGCCCTCGAAACCACTGCCGCGCCCGTGCTGCTGGCTGGCCAGCCCTACGCCGGCAAGGCCGATAACCAGCGTTTTGGCGAGCTATTCCGGGAGGCCAGCACCTTGCAGCAAAGCGGGCGCCTGGGCAGCGCCCGCGCCCTGGCCAACCTCTACTACAACGACCCCAGCAGCGCCAGCGATACCATCCGGGCTTTTGTGGGCCTGCTGGTGGCCGATACGAGCGCTACGCTGCCCACCGGCTGGCGCTACCGCGTGGTGCCGCCCGGCCGGCGCGTAGTGGCCGCCCGCATCAGCAGCACCAGCTTCATGCTGTCGCCTGGCAAGCTCTACAGCGCTGCCGAAGAGCTTATCAAAGCCCAAAAGCTTACCAAGCAGCCGCCTTACCTAGAGCAGTTTGGGCCGGGCGAGGCCAGCGAATTACGAATGGGCGTAAACTAAACAAGGCCCGGCATGCGGCCGGGCCTTGTTTGAAGGAAGCGAGGCAAGGCCTAGCGGCCGAAGAAATACGTGCCGCTAAAGGTCAGCTGAGCCAAGCCAAAGCTGGCTCCAAAGGCCGATGTTGTGTTGGTGTAGTTATTAGCGCTGCCATCAGGCTTGACGTTGAGGCGCGTGTAGCCGAGCCCGCCAATGGAAGCCCCGATGCCCAGCTTCGGGATAGGCAGAAAAATAATGCCGGGCGTAAGCGCCGCATAAAACCCGTCAGATTTAGTAGCTGCGGATGCGCTTGTCGAGCCGGGCTGCGTATCGTGCTCATAGCCACCGCCCAGCGTGCCGGTGAAGCCAAACTGGTCGTTCAGCATCCGGTAGTAGCGCACGAAGGGGCCAACGCGCACGCCAGTGGCACTGCGGGAGCTGTTGCCCGAAGTGCCAGGGGAGGATTTGACGTTAATTTCTTGGGTGTTGTAGGTCAAGGCTACGCCAACGGATAGGTTATCGACTACGAAATAGCTTACTTCTGGGCTGATGCTCAGAATATTATTGCTGAAGCTGGACGAATAGCTACCGTAGCCATAGTTGGAATTGCTGCTGGACTCTTCGCCATTGTGCGAGTAGTTGATGCTACCACCCAGCGCCACGGTGCCAGCTTTGATGGGGCTTTGCGCGTGGGCGATGGAGGCCGTGGCGCACAATAAAAAGATAGAAAAGGATTTTTTCATTTATGAAAAAAATAGAGTACTGAGCCGACAAATGTAGTAGTTGGCGCTGCGCTAGCCTGAATAATGAATGAAAAAAGCCAGCCTTTCCGCAAAGGAAAAGCTGGCTTTTGAGTCGGGGTGGCAGGATTCGAACCTACGGCCTCGTCGTCCCGAACGACGCGCGCTACCGGGCTGCGCTACACCCCGAAAGGTTGCGAAACTGAGGGGGCAGTTCCGCGCCGGTAATCCAATTCTGTTGGCAAGTTGGCCTGAAAAAGCCCCCGACCCGAAGGTCGGGGGCTTAATCGTGGGGCAACTAGACCCTCGGTCGGAGTGGCAGGATTCGAACCTACGACCTCCAGCACCCCATGCTGGCGCGATACCAGGCTACGCTACACCCCGAGGGAATTGGAGTCACAAAGGTAGGCGA
>JAKONR010000105.1 GCA_022701825.1 Hymenobacteraceae bacterium
GTTGCGCAGGGCGCGGTCGATGCTGCTGCGGTCGGCGCGGTCGGCCGTCACGCGCACTTCGCCCAGGCGCACCGAGTCGCGCACCAGCCGCACCTGCACCACCAGCTGCGCCAGCGTGGTGCCGCGCAGCGGCAGCCGCTGCGGCTTGTAGCCCAGCGCCTGAAAAAGCAGCGTATCGGTAGCGTAGGCCGGAATTAGGAAATCGCCCTCGGCATTGGCCACCACGCCGCGCGGCGTGTGCAGGCGGCGCACGGCGGTGCCCGGCAGCGGCTGCCCGGTGCGGGCGTCGCTCACGGTGCCGCTCACGCGCAGCTGTGGCGCAGGCTGGCTGGCCTGCGCCACAGCTGCCAGCGAGGAGGCCAGCAGCGCCCCGAGTAAAACCAAATACGAGGCAGCCAGCCCGCGCCACCGGCCGCTGGTTCGCCAGTTATTGGCCGGTAGCAAACACTTAAAAAGCTTCATTCGCAGCTAAACTACAACTTGAAAACCACCACGCCCGGCCTGAGGGCAGCCCGCGGCGCAAGTAGCCAGGCGGTGCCGCAGCTACCCAGAGAGCCATGCGCCCGGCCAATAGTTGCGTCGGTCTTACCCGCTCGCCGCTTCGCAGCAATGGTGATAGATAGCGAAATTTTTAGCGCGGCTTTTCCGTTGCTATGGGTGCGCCTAAACCCGCAGGCGCAGCTTGCTCACAAGCAGCCGGCGCGCCCTGCCGTTGGCCATGAGGCCCAGTAGTTTAGCTCTCTGAAACCTTTGCCTGTTACTCGTATGAGCCTGTCTTCTCGTTTGCGGCCTGCTGCTGGCCCTGTGGGGCGGAACCGCCGGGGCGCAGGCCCAGACGACCCCGCCGCCCGCGCCCCGCCAAATCGCCCTCGACAGCGTGAGCGTGGCCCCGGCGGCAGTGGATATTTCGAACCGGCTGCTGCTCGACAAAGACATTCAACTGGAGCTGGGCGGGGCCGTGCAAAATCTCTACAACTTCAAGTTTGTCCGGGCCGACAAACAGTTCTATTCCTTGCGGCGGCGCTACCCACAGCACCCGATGGCCTACTTTCTGCTGGGCCTCAGCACCTGGTGGAAAATGGTGCCTACCAACGTAAACGACACCCGCTACGACAAGACCTTTCTGGCCGATGTGGATACCGCCCAGGCCAAGGCCGCTATCTTGTACAAGGCGGATAACAAAAATTACGAAGCCTGCTTTTTCCTGGCCGCTGCCTATGGCTTTGAGGCGCGGCGGCACCTCGGAGCGGCACAACTGGCGGCGCGCCACCACGGCCAGCCGCAAGGCCCTTATCTACCTGGAAAGGAGCCGCGAAGCCAACGGCCTCAGCCCCGAGTTTCTCTTCGGCGAAGGCCTCTTCAACTACTACGCCGTGTGGGTAGGGAAGGAGTACCCCTGGCTGCGGCCGGTGCCGTTTTTCTTTCCCAAAGGCAACCGCGAACGCGGCCTGGCCCAGCTGCGGCAAGCCAGCCAAAATACCTTCTACACTGGCCTGGAGGCCAGGTTTTTTTTGCCCAGGCCGGGCTGGCCCGCCTCGCCGCCAGCAATAAAGACCTGCCCACCGCCCGGCGCTACTACCGCGCCGTGCTCGAAGACGGCGACGACGGCTAGGAGGTGTACCAGGAGGCGCGCAAGTGGCTGCGCACCCACCCGCAGTAGCGCGCGGCTACAGCACCACGCCCACCTTGAAGCCGGCCGGAATAAACAGCCCGCCGTGCGCGTAGTCCGACGGCCCGCTCTGGAACTGGCTGTTGGCCAGCGACTGCCGCACGTGGTTGGCGCGCAAACCCAGGCCGGCGTACACATCTACCAGCACCCGGCGCGCCACTGCAAACTGGTAGCCCGCCTGCCCGGCCGCGCCGTAGCGCAGCGCGGTTTCGCGGTAGGCCACCGGCCCGAATACCAGGTAGGGCAGCTCGCCGGGGCCGGTTTCGTCGTGCCACTCGCGCCGCTCGAAGCCCAGCCTGAATAGCTGCACCTGCGGCCCGTAGCTCAAGTAAAAGCCCAGCGGCTGCGCCGAGCCCGGCAGCGTGCCGGTGCCGAGGTAAAAGCGGTGCTGCGCAAACAAACCTGCGCCGCGCACGGTGCGCGCGCGGTTCGGGTCGTTGGGGTTAAAGGGCACGTCGGGCCGGGCGGCCGGCCCCGCATACAGCTGCGCCCCGAGCGTGAAGGTTTGGCGCGGGTGCCCGGCGCGGGGGTGCTCGCCCTCCAGCCACAGGCCGCTCATGAGCAGGTGCTGGGGCGTGAGCTTCACTACCCAGCCCGGCGAAGTTTGGGCGGCGGCCTGCCAGCTCAGCAGGGCCAGCCCGAGCGCCCCGGCCCAGCGGGCCGGGGCGCAGTTGCCACGTGCATAAGCCATTACGGAGCGATGGGCAATACGCTCACCTGCTGCAAGGCCGTGCTGCCGATGGCGTATTGGTAAAGGCCACTTGGCCCCACCGCCAGCAGGTAGTTGCCGTTGGGGATGACGTCGGTGTGGGCGGTGGCAAATTTCTGCACCTGCGCTACCGAGGGCGTGCGCGTGATGTCGAATACCTTCAGGCCGTCGTCGCACACGTAGAGCTTGCTGCCCTCCACGCCCAGGCCGCGCGGGCCCACCATATTGTAGGTGGCCACCAGGCGCGGCTGCCGGAGGTTGGTCAGGTCAATGACTTCCAGCACGTTGTTGCCGCCGCCGCAGGGCTGGCCGCCGCGCAGCGTCACGTAGGCGTAGTCGCCCTGCACCACCACGGGGTCGCAACTCACCAGGTGCCCATAAAAGCTGACCTGCACCGGGGCTGAGGGCGTGGCCACGTCGAAAATGTACATGCCGCGCTGCGTGCCCAGAAACAGGTAGTGGTCTTTGGGGTAAATTGTCTCGATGCCGTTGATGAGCTGCACCTTGGGGCCGGCCGTGGGCACGGCCGGGTTTTGCAGGCTAAACAGGCGCAAACTCTGCTCGTCTACCGTGTAGAGCGTTTGATTTAGAATGGCGAAGCGGGCCAGCGAGCCGCCCTTGCCGGCATCGGCGGCGCTGGCCGAGGCGGGCGCGGCGGAGTTTAGTACTGACCCATTGCCAAAGAAGGTAGGGCCGCCCCGCGGGCCGTAATAAGTGACTTTGAGGGGCACGGCCTCGCCGGGCGCGAGCTTGCGCCAGCCCACTACCACCGCGCCGCCGGGGCGGTTGGCGGGCTGGTAGGCTTCTTCGAGCGGGCCGGCTACGGGCATGGGCAGCTCGCGGAAGGCGTCGCGCACGCGGCCCGTGGGCTGCACGTGGGTCGGGTCGCTGATGTCGAGCGTCACCAGGTCGGGGCCGTTGTCGGCGTAGAGCAAGTTGCCGCGCACGGCCAGGTCCACGTTGCCCGGAATGCGCAAAAAGCTCACCGGCCGGGGCTGAGCCGGGTTGGTATTATCAATAACGTGGATGCCCTCAAACTGCTCGTTGACAAAAATATACGCGCCGCGTAGATAAATCTTGCCGGGGTGGTGCATGGCCTGGGGCGGCAGGGCGGCCACCGAGCTTTCGAGCACGGTGCGCGCCATCAGCAGCGGCCGGTAGGTGGCGTATGTGAGGTACGAGTACTCGGGCGCGGCATCTTCCTGCTGCGAGCAGGACACAAACAGCAGCAGCCCCAGCAGCCAGGCCGCGCCGGGCAGGCGGGTAAATAGTCGGTTCATATGGCAACAGGGTAAGGGTGAGCAGAACGGGAAAGCCGCGCCGGGCCGGCTCCCTTTTGAAGTACAAAAGGGAGCCGGCCCGGCGCGGCTGCGTTGCACGTAGGCAAAAATATTTTTCTATATAGTCGCTGGCGCGGGCGGCGGCCTACGCCGGGCTTTCCAGCTCGCGCAGCGCCGGCCCGATGTAGGCCACCAAGTCGCCGGCCACCAGGCCCGCCTCGCCGGTGTGGGCGGCGGCCAGGTCGCCGGCGCGGCCGTGGGCCAGCACGGCCAGGCGGGCGGCCAGCAGCGGGGGCAGGCGCTGGTCGGCGCGCAGGGCCAGCAGCAGGCCCGTGAGCACGTCGCCGCTGCCGCCCGTGCCCATGCCAGGGTTGCCGGTGCCGTTGAAATACACCTGCCCGTCGGGCGCGGCGGTGGCCGTGTAGGCGCCTTTCAGCACTATTATGCAGCGGTGCTTTTGGGCAAATTCGCGCAGCAAATCGAGGCGGTGGTAATCGTCCTGGGTTTTTTCGGTGAGGCGCGCAAACTCGCCGAGGTGGGGCGTGAGCACCGTATTTTCGGGTAGTAAGTCGAGTAGTTCGCGGTGCGCGCCGAGCAGGTTGAGCGCGTCGGCATCGAGCACGAGCGGCACGGTGGCCTCGCGTAGCAGCCGCGCCAGCACGGCGCGGCTGGCCGCGTGCTGCCCCAGGCCGGGGCCGATGGCTACGGCCTGAAACGGGGCCAACTCGGGCAGCTCGCTAATGAAGTCCACTTCCTTGTCGGCCAGGCACATGGCCTCGGGGCGGGTGGTTTGCAGGATGTCGTAGCCGCAGCCGGGCACGGCCACCGTGAGCAGCCCCGCGCCGCCGCGCAGGCAGGCCCCGGCGCTGAGCACGGCCGCGCCCACCTTGCCGCGGCTGCCGGCCAGCAATAAGGCGTGGCCGAAGGTGTTTTTATAAGCAAACTTGTTGCGCCGGGGCAGTTCGATGTCGGGGCGCGGAGCGGGTGCGGGCGGCCAGTCGGCGGGCTGCGGCTGCGGCAGGGTGGTGTAGTGCCAGGGCGTGTCGGCCTGCTCAATAAAATTCTGGCTCAGGCGAATATCTTCCACGTGCCACTCGCCCACGTACTCCGCATTTTGCGGCAGCAAAAAAGCCAGCTTGGGCGGCCCAAAGCTGACGGTGTGGGTGGCGCGCACCACGGGCGCGGCGGGGTCGGGCTGGGGCGCATCGGGTAGCAGGCCGCTGGGCAGGTCGATGGCCACCACGCGCACCCGGCTGGCGTTGAGGTGCGCCACCACGGCGGCGGCTGGGCCCGCCAGCGGGCGCGTGAGGCCGGTGCCAAACAGGGCATCCACGACCAGCGTCTCGGGCCGCAGCTCGGGCAGGCTGTTCAGACTAAGCTCTTGAATAGGAATGACTTTGGGCAGCACGTGGTGGTTGTACTGGTAGTCGTCGGAGTACCGGGCGGCGGGCAGCAGCCCCAGGCGCACGGGGTAGCCGGCCAGGTAGAGCATCCGGGCCAGGGCCAGGCCATCGCCGCCGTTGTTGCCGGGGCCGCAGAGCAGCAGCACGTCGGGGGCGTCGGGCAGGTCGAACTGCCGCAAAAACCACTCGGCCACGGCCGTGGCGGCGCGCTCCATGAGGGCGGTGGAGGTAGTGCGCTGCTCCTGAATGGTGGCCTGGTCGAGCTGGCGGATTTGGGCGGCGGAGAGGAGTTTCATGCGGTAGGGTAGGCGTTGGCTGGCCCCGCGGGGCACGAGTAGTAAGCGGGTAATATAGCGGCAGGTTGTAGTATTGCGGATACGTTGCGTGCAACGTGCTAACCAATAGCCTACTAGCTGCTATGAAAAAACTTGCTTTGGCCACCCTGCTACTGGCGGCGGCGGCGGCCCACGCCCAAAAGGCCGTGCCCTACGTGTTTGCCGACGACATCGCGGCCGGGCTGCGCGCCCAGCCCAGCCAAAACCAGCAGGCGGCCTGGCAATACTCCCGCATCGGGCGCTACCAGGCCGCGCTGGAGGCCCACAACAAAGGCCCGGTGCCTGCCCCGCGCCCGCTGCCCCGCACCGACAGCCTGGCCTTCGCCGCCTACCGGCCCACCGATGCGAAAGATTACATTCTGAAGCGGGCGCAGCGCGAGCGCATTATTATCATCAACGAGGCGCACCACGTGCCGCGCCACCGCGCCTTTACGGCCGCGCTGCTGCCGGGGCTGGCGGCCCAGGGCTACCGCTACCTCGCCGTAGAAGACCTGCTGGAGGATGACTCGCTGCATTGGGCCACCCGCCGCTACCCCGTGCAGGCCACCGGCAGCTACGTGGGTGAGCCCAACATGGCCAACCTGCTGCGCACGGCCCAGAAAGCGGGCTACCAGCTGCGCAGCTACAACTATGGCTTCAGCCGCGAGGGCGACTGGCCGGCCCGCCAAAAGGCCCGCGAAATGGCCCAGGCGCGCAACATTCAGCATATTTTGCTGGCCGACCCCAAGGCTAAAATAGTCATTCACTGCGGCTACAGCCACGCCAACGAGCAGCCCGACCCCGAAGACCACAGCCGCTGGCTGGCCAGTTACCTGCGCGAGTACACGGGCCTCGACCCATTCACCATCGACCAAACGGTGCTGAGCGAGGGTACCAGTAACCGCTACTACCAGCCGCTGCCGGTGCGCGGCAGCGTGGTGCTGCTCGATGCCCAGGGCCACCCCTTTGGTACCGCCGACGAGTATATGAGCGTCGACGCCTACGTGTACCACCCACGGGCGGCTACCGTGCAGGGCCGGCCCGACTGGCTGCTGGCCGATGGGCGCCAGCCGGTGGCGGTAGCGTCCAAAATAAAAGTGCCCTACCCCTGCCAGGTGCTGGCCTACGTGGTCGGCGAGCCCGCCGAGGCCGTGCCCGCCGATGTTATCGAACTGGCCAACAAAGCCGATAAGACGGCCCTGGTGCTGCCCCCCGGCCGCTACCGCGTGGTAGTGCGCAGCAAAGCCGGGCCGCAGCAGGAATTTGAGTTGAAGCGCTAGGGGAGCCGCTTACTTTTGGCTATGCAAAAAACCGCCCGCTTTTTCATCGTGCCGGGCCTGGGCAATTCCGGTCCCGGCCACTGGCAAACGTACTTCGAGCAGCAAAACCCGAATTTCGCCCGCATTCAGCAGCGCGAATGGGACGCCCCCGACCGTGCCGAATGGGTCAGCACCATCGAGCAGGCGCTGGCTGGCGAAGACCTGGCCCACGTGGTGCTCATCGGCCACAGCCTGGGTTGCGTCACCATCGCGCACTGGGCCAACACCTACGGCCACCGCCTGAAAGGCGCGCTGCTGGTGGCGCCCAGCGACGTGGAAACGGCCCACTACGCCGCTTTTCCTACCACCGGCTTCGGGCCGATGCCCTTGCAGCGGCTGCCTTTTCCGAGCAAGGTGGTGACGAGTACTACCGACCCGTGGGTGAGCGAGGCACGCGCCCGGCAGTTTGCCGAGGCCTGGGGCAGCGAGCTGGTGACCATCGGCGACGCCGGCCACATTAACGTGGCCAGCGGCCACGGCAACTGGCCCGCTGGGCTGGCCTTGCTACAAGAATGGGCGTAGCCAGCCCGGCTTGAACTCTGCGCGGCGTACTGCGTTTTAAGAAAGGCAAGCTAAAGCTTACCCTACATTCTTATGCAAACCTGGAACGATGTAATCCGCCTGGCCAACCACGGCAGCCCCGAGCCGCCCCGCCGCGTCGAAAAAACCAATGCCGAGTGGAAGAAAGAACTCACCGCCGAGCAATACCACGTGACCCGCGAGCACGGCACCGAGCGCGCCTTTACCGGCGAGTACTGCGAGGCCCACGAGGCCGGCCTCTACGCCTGCGTGTGCTGCGGCACCCCGCTCTACGATTCGCGCACCAAGTTTGAGAGCGGCACCGGCTGGCCCAGCTTCACGCAGCCCGTCGATGAAAGCGCCATCCGCTACAAGAAAGACACCAGCTACGGCATGGTGCGCGTGGAGGTGCTCTGCAACGTGTGCGACGCCCACCAGGGCCACGTTTTCCCCGATGGCCCGCCGCCCAGCGGCCTGCGCCTGTGCATCAACTCGGCCAGCATCAAGCTGGTGACGGAGAAGGCGCCGGCTTAGGTGTCACAGCGGTAAGCTGTACATAAAACGCCCGTCATGCTGAGCTTGCCGAAGCATCTCTACCGCCCCGTTGTCTGAAGCGATAGAGATGCTTCGGCAAGCTCAGCATGACGGGCGTTTTATCTTTGTAATTCCCCTCTACTCCCTGCTTTATTCCCGCCCACCCATGTCGCTCCTCTTCACCGATTTTGCCTCCTGGCAAGCGCACTGCGCCGCCACCGGCGAGCCGCTCTTTCGGCCCGTGCTGGCCTACGAAATCGAGCAGAAGGGCGCCAGCGAGGCCGACATCTGGCCCGGCCTGCAACGCGCCTACGATGTGATGCGCGACGCCGTGCACACTGGCCTCACGGGCGACATGACCTCGCGCTCGGGCATGATAAACAACGGGGCCAAAAAGATTGCCGCGTCGCCGATTACGGTGCTGTCGCCGGAGTTTAAGAATCTGGTAGTAAGCGCACTAGGGGCCAAGGAAGTGAACTCGTGCATGGGCCGCGTGGTGGCCGCGCCCACGGCGGGCGCGTCGGGCATTTTGCCGGGCGTGCTCACGACCATTCAGAATATTCACCACCTGCCCGACCAGAAAATACTGGAAGGGCTGCTGGTGGCGGCGGGCATCGCGCTCATCATCGAGCAGAATGCCTCGCTGGCCGGGGCCGTGGGCGGCTGCCAGGCCGAAACCGGCTCGGCCGCCGCGATGGGCGCCGGGGCCATCGTGTACTGCCTGGGCGGCACCGTCGAGCAGGTGTTTGCCGCCGTGGCCATCACCATTCAGTGCATGCTGGGGCTGGTGTGCGACCCGGTGGCGGGCCTCGTGGAGGTGCCCTGCGTGGTGCGCAACGCCTCAGCGGCGGCCATCGCCTTCTCGTCGGCCCAGATTGCCATTGCGGGCGTCGACCCGGTTATTCCCGTCGACCAGTGCGTGGCGGCCCTCGGCGAGGTGGGCCAGAGCATGGAAACCCGCTATAAGGAAACCGCCCTCGGCGGCCTGGCCAACACCAGGCGCGGCCGCGAAATTGAGAAAATGGTGCTGGTGCAGGATGTGAACATTCTGCCTGATGAGTAAGGCAGCCAGCGCCTTAGTGCCGGCCGCACGTAGCGCGGCCGAGTTGCTAGCTATAAGGCAGTTACTATAAAGCAGTAGTGGGTTATATCTTCGGCCCTTGGCTTTTGCCAAGGGTTTTTTGTTTTTTTTCTTCTATTTTTTCTCTTTTCCCCCTTCTTCATTTTTATGCAGAAAAACTTACTTGGTAGCCGGCTAAGCCGGTGGCTGACGCTAGTGCTCCTGGTGGTGCTGAGTAGCCCGGCCGCCTGGGCGCAAAGCACGGCCAACTACGCCTTCAGTGCCAGCACTACGGGCTCGCTGGTGGATATGACGAGTGGCACTACCGATGCCCTGGCCACGGGTACCTACCGCGACGACGTGGCCTCGGCTGTGCAGGCTATCGGCTTCACGTTCGTGTTTATGGGCACTCCCTACACGCAGTTCAGCGTCAACTCCAACGGGCAGCTGCGGCTCGGGGCCACGGCGGTATCGGGCACGAATGCCTCGGCGGCGGCCAACGCGGCCATTTTGGCTCCCGTGGGCGGCGACAATGCCCTGCAAACCACCGGTAGAGTGGCGTACAAGGTAGTGGCGGGCCCCAACCGCACGCTGGTCGTAGAGTGGACGGGGCTGCGCGTGCCCTACGCCGGCGACCCCGGCACCGGCACCCCCACCCAGGTGCAGGTCGTGCTGGAAGAGAATACGGGCAAAATAGAGTATCGCTACGGGGCAGTTTTCAACAACGGCACCAGCATTACGCGCGCCATTTTTATCTCGGCTGGCCTAACGGCCGGTAAAATTGGCTTGGTAAAAACCTTTGCGACGCCGACCTACGACGCCACCGTTACGAGCACTACCGCCACCGCCTCGTTGACGGCGCTGCCCGACAACGCGGCCGTGACCGGCCTCAACTCAACTGCTGACGGCGCCCGCACCGTGTACACGTTTACGCCCACGGCGCCGGCCCCGGCCGCTCCCACCGTGGCACTCAGCGCCGTAACCCAAACCACCCTCTCGGTGGATGTCACCGACAATTCGACCAGCGAATACACCTTCGGAGTTTTTCGGTCGACTGACAACGTGAACTTTACCTTCATTGGGTCGGTGGCGACGCCGTCGACCACTGGCACCGGCGCCACGGTATCGCTAGCCCAGGCGGGCCTAGCGGCAGCCACGCAGTACTACTACCGCGTGGTCGCCTATTCCGAAGGGCTAAGCTCGGCAGTTGCCAGCGCTGCGGTTACCACGGCCACCGCGGTGCCCATCTGCGGCACCAAGGCAGTTGGCCCCGGCGCGGGCGCCGACTACCCAACCCTGACGGCCGCCTTCGCTGCCCTCACCAACAACGGCCTGTGCGGCCCGCTGGTGCTGGAGCTGCAAGCCGCCTACGTGAGCACGGCCGAAACATTCCCGCTGGTGTATAGCTACGCCGCCGCCACGGCTGCCAACACCGTGACCGTGCGCCCCGCCGCTGGCGCTACTGGCCTGAGCATCACGGGTACCGGCGCTACGGCGGTATTCAATATTGCGGGTGGTAAATACCTGATTTTGGATGGCCGCCCCGGTGGCTCGGGCAGCACCGTGAGCGGGGCCGCCACGGCTACCGACCTCATCATTGCCAGCACCAACACCAGCGGTATTCCGCTGCAATTTACCAGCGACGCTACCTTCAATACGGTGCAGCACTGCCAGGTTAAGGGCGTGGGTACCAGCGACTCGGGCTCGCCCGACGTGAACTTTACCGGCACGGTAGCCACTACCGGCAACAGCGACAACACGGTGCAGTACTGCACCATCGGCGACGGGGCCACCACGCCCGTTACGCTGGTGTATGGCGGCAATGCCCTGAACAGCCGCAACAGCCTGCTGAACAACAACCTGTTCAACAACTACGGCACGGGCAGCACCTACGGCATCTACCTGAACCAGGCGGGCACGGGCTGGACCATCAGCGGCAACAGCCTGTACCAGACGGCCAGCCGCGTGAACGTGAGCGGCACCATGTACGGCATTTACGTGGCCGGCGGGGGCCACACCATCGCCAACAACTTTATTGGTGGCTCGGCCCCGAGCGCGGGCGGCACGCCCCTCACCGTAACCCCGACCAGCGCGAATGCCTACGCCGCTTATCGCTTCGTGGGCATATACCTCACCACGTCGGGCGCGGCGACCAGCGTGCAGGGCAATACGGTAGCCAATATCTCGTGGGCGAGCAGCAGCAGCAGCAGCACCACATACGGTATTCTGAGCGGCATTTACGTGAGCACGGGCGATGCCAGCATTGGCACCGCCACCGGCAACCTCATCGGTACCCCGGCCGGCCCGATTGCCGTAACGAGCAGCACCACGGGCGGCTACTCGTTTGGCATTTCCACGGCTTCGTCGGGCACGGTGAGCATCGTGGGCAACACCATCGCCAACTACACCGGCGCGGGCTCGTCGGCGACCATTGCCTCAAACGTGGCGGGCATCCTGGCTTCGACCGGCGCGGCCAACACCATCAGCCGCAACAAGCTGTACAACCTGGCGGCTGGCAGCGGCGCGGCCAACCTGAGCACCGGCATCTGGCTGACGGGCGGCACGCTTAACACAGTTGCCAACAACCTGATTGGCGACCTGCGGGCCGCTACCTCGACCAGCCTGGTGGCTGTGTCGGGGGTTTTGGTAGCGGGCGGCACCACCAACTTGTACTACAACACCATAAGCCTAGCGGCCACCAGCACCGGCGCCACCTTCGGCACGTCGGGCATCTACCTGAACTCGACCTCGGCCACGCTCGACCTGCGCAATAATATCGTGGTCAACAAAAGCACGGCCGGGGGCACGGGCGGCTACACCGCCGCGCTGCGCCGCCTCAGCGGCACTGCCGGCACGGCGCCGGCCAACCTAGCCAGCACGTCCAACAACAACCTGTACTTTGCCGGCACGCCTTCGGCCACCAACCTGATTTACGTGGAGGGCACCACCACGGCCACCAACGCCAGCCAGGCCCTGAGTGACTACAAAGCCCTGATATCGCCCCGCGAAGTTGCCTCGCAGACCGAGGATGTCGCCTTTTTGGGCACCACCGGCGCGGCCGCTACCTTCCTGCACCTCAACCCCGCCGTGCCCACGCAGGCCGAAAGCAAAGCCCAGCCCATCAGCGGCATCACGGTCGATTTTGACAACGACGCCCGCAGCGCCACCACGCCCGACATCGGGGCCGATGAGGGCAGCTTTACCAGCGCCGGCGCGGCGGTAGACATCGCGGCGGGTGGCTTGGTAAGCCCCAGCACCACGGGCTGCTACGGCGCGGCCGAGAGCGTGGTCGTGAGCATCCGCAACAACGGCACGCAGGCCATCAACTTCGCCACCAACCCGGCCACCGTGACGGTGGCCGTGAGCGGGGCCGTGACCCAGACGCTGACCCAGACCGTGAGCACGGGCACGCTGGCCGTGGGCGCCACCCAAAACGTGACCGTGGGCCCGCTCAACATGAG
>JAKONR010000111.1 GCA_022701825.1 Hymenobacteraceae bacterium
ACGGCCACAACGGCCAGAAGCCCTGGGACTACCGCGCCGCCCGCGTAGCCCGGAGCGTAGACGAAAGCCTCGCCCGCCTGCACACCGACTACCTCGACCTGCTGAGCGTGCACGACGTGGAGTTTGCCGACCTCGACCAGGTTATCCACGAAACCATTCCAGCCCTGCAAGCCCTGAAAGCGGCCGGCAAGGTGCGCTACATCGGCATCACAGGCCTGCCCCTGGCCCGGCTGCGCCACATCCTCGACCGGGTGCCGGCCGGCACCCTCGACACGGTGCTCACCTTCTGCCACTACTGCCTGAACGACGACGCGCTGGCCGACCACGTGGCCTACTTCGAAGCGCGGCAGGTAGGTATTATCAATGCCGCGCCGCTGGCCATGGGCCTGCTGTCGGCCCAGGGGCCGCCGGCCTGGCACCCGGCCTCAGCCGCCCTCAAAGACCACGCCCGCCGAGCGGCGGCGCACTGCGCCAGCCAAGGTTATCCTATTGAGCAGCTGGCCATTCAGTTTGCGGTGAGCCACTCTGGGCTGGCCACCACGCTGGTGAGCGCCGCCTGCCCGCGCCTGATGCGCCAGAACATCGAGTGGGCCGCCACGCCCCCCGACCCCGACCTGCTGCGCGAGGTGCGCGCCCTGCTGCACCCCGTGCTGGGCGAAACCTGGGACAACTCCTAAAAAGAATTAGAAATTATGAATTACTGATAATCAATTTCCTAATTCATAATCCATAATTTCTAATTCATAAGTAAAAAAACATGGCTTACCTCGAAGACGCCCGCCCCGCCCCTTTCAAACGCTACTGCAAGGCACTAAAGCTGCAAGCCGACGCCGACCTGCTGGCTACCTACCGCCGCCTGCACGCCCCCGGCGCGGCCTGGCCCGAAATAACCCAGGGGATGCGCGAAATCGGCATTTTGGACATGGAAATCTACCTGCTTGACAACCAGGCCTTCATGATAATGGACACGGTACCCGACTTCGACCACGACCAGGCCATGCAAGCGCTGGCCACCAAGCCTCGGCAGGCCGAGTGGGAGGCCCTGGTAGCCCCGTTCCAACAAACCACGCCTGACGCCACGGCTGCCGAAAAGTGGCGCTTGCTGGAGCGCATCTACAAGCTGGGCGCTTAGGCTGCCCTCTTTTCGGCGCAGCTACACAATCGATTGTACAGTTCCGCGACTTAAGGTCGCCGGTTACTGCGCGCCTTTATCCGAAACTCTATTTCCCACTCAACCCCTTGCAAACCATGAAAGTACCGTTTTACTTACTCTTGTTTGCCACGCGCCGGCCGCTGGGCCTGGCGGTAGCCGGGCTGGGCCTGGCCCTAGCCCCGCTGGCGGCCCAGGCGCAGGCCGCCCGCACCGTATCGGGAACCGTAACGGACGACACCGGGGCCGCGCTGCCGGGCGTAACGGTGCTCCAAAAAGGCACCACCAACGGCCAGAGCACTGGGGCCGATGGCAAGTTCAGCATCTCGCTGCCCGCGGGGCCGGCCACGCTGCAATTTTCCTTCGTGGGCTACGCCAGCCAGGAGCTGCCCATCACCGACCAGACTACGCTGGCCGTGAAGCTAGGCGCGTCGGCCAAGGGCCTCGACGAGGTGGTGGTAGTGGGCTACGGCACCCAAAAGAAGGTGAACCTGACCGGCGCAGTAGCCACCATTTCGTCGGGCGACATTGACAACCGGCCCATCACGCAGGCCTCGCAGGCGCTGGCGGGCCTGGCGCCGGGCGTGCAGGTGCAGCAGCCCAGCGGCCGGCCGGGGGCCAACGGGGCCAATATCACGGTGCGGGGCATTGGCACGTTTAACTCGGGCAGCGCGCCGCTGGTGCTGATTGACGGCATTGCGGGCTCGATTGATGACGTGGCGCCCGACAACATTGGCACCATCACGGTGCTAAAGGACGCGGCTTCGGCGGCCATTTATGGTAACCGGGCGGCCAACGGCGTTATCCTGATAACCACCAAGCGCGGGCAGGCCGGCAAGCTGGAAATCGGCTACAACAACTACGTGGGCTGGGAAAAGGTGACCCAGCTGCCGCAGTTCGTGAATTCGGCTACCTACGCCCGCCTCACCGGCGCGTCGGCCCAGACCGTGGCCAACTACGAGGCCGGCACCGACCCCGACAACTACCCCAATACCTACCACTTGCGCGACTTGCTCAACTCGGGCTCGGGCTTTCAGCAGTACCACAACCTCACGTTTTCGGGCGGCGAAAAGAATACGACTTACCTATTTTCGACCAGCTACCGGGGCCAGGACGGCATCACGGCCGAGACTAACAACAAGCGCTACGATTTTCAGGCCAACATCGACAGCAAGCTGCGCGACAACCTGAGCTTGAGCACCAGCCTGCTGGGCTTTGCCCAGACGCGCAACCAGCCGGTGTCCAACTCGGCGGGCATCGATGGCATCATCGGCTTTGCGGTGCGCGAGCCCAACACCTACGCGGGCCGCAAGTCGGATGGCACCTACGGGCACCAGGATTTTTACGCCCCCGAGGCCTGGCTCGACGCCGAGGGCTTCGATAATTTCCGGGCCAAGAACTTCTACGGTAACACCGCCCTCAACTACCAACCCATTAAGGGCCTGACGCTTACCGGCAAGGCGGGCTACCACTACTACACCAGCACCACCACCACCTACCGGCCCGATATTTACCTGGACCGCAACACCTACGTGGGGCCCAACAACCTCTACAACGGCACCACCGACGGCCAGGAAGTGACGCTGATTGGCCTGGCGACCTACGAGAAGTCCATTCAGAACCACAACTTTAAGCTGCTGCTGGGCTATCAGCAGGAAGACCACCGCGACAACTCGTTTTCGGCCTCCCGCGACCGCTTTCCCAACAATCAGCTCTACCAGCTCGACGCGGGCGCCAGCACCAACCAGCAAAACGGCGGCTCGGCCGGCGAGTACGCCTTTCGGTCGTATTTCGGGCGCCTGAACTACAACTTCAACGAGCGGTATTTGCTGGAGTTTAACGCGCGCTACGATGGGTCGTCGCGCTTCGCGCCGGGCAATAAGTACGGCCTGTTTCCGGCTGTGTCGGCGGGCTGGCGCTTGTCGGAAGAGCGGTTTCTGAAAGACCAGGTAAGCTGGCTCGATGAGCTGAAAATCAGGGGCTCATACGGCACGCTCGGCAACGCCAACATCGCCAATTACCCCTACCAGTACACCTACAGCACCGGCCCGCGCTACAATTTTGGCGGCGTGATTGCGCCAGGCGCGGCCGTGAACTCGGCGGCCAACCCCGATATTCAGTGGGAAACCACCACGTCGGGCGACATCGGCTTGGATTTCAGTTTTTGGAAAGGCAAGCTCAGCGGCTCGCTGGACGTGTACGAGCGCACCGCCAAGGACATTCTCTACCGCGTACCCGTGTCGGGCGCGCTGGGTTTGGATGCGCCCATCGTCAACGCCGGCTCGATTCGCAACCGCGGCTTCGAGGCCAGCCTGACGTATAACCTCAACGCCGGCGGCTTCCGCCTGGCCGTGACGCCCAACTTCTCCTACAACCAGCAGCAAGTCACGGAGATAGCCGGCGACCTGCAATCGGTGATTCCGACCTTCTTCGTGGGGCAGCCGCTCAACGCCATCTACGGCTACGTGGCCGACGGCCTCTTCCGCGATGCCAACGACGTGGCCAACTACCCCACGCAGCCGATTCCGGGCCAGCCGGGCGTGATTCGCTTCAAGGACATCAGTGGCCCCGACGGCGTGCCCGATGGCAAAGTAGACGCCACTTACGACCGCACCATCATCGGCACGCGTAACCCCAAAACGTCGTTTGGCCTCAACCTCAACGCCAGCTACAAGGGCTTCGATTTGGGAATGCTGTTCCAGGGCCTGGGCGGCTACACCGTGCAAATGTCTTCGTACCAGGCCTATGCCTACTACAACGGCGGCAACATTCAGCAGTGGCAGGCCGATAATGCCTGGACAACCGACAACCCCGACCCCAACGCCAAATACCCGCGCATCACGGCCCTGAACCAGGGCAGCGCCAACGTGCAAACCAACTCGTTCTGGAACCGCTCGGGCACTTACCTGCGCTTCAAAAACCTGCAAATCGGCTACACGCTGCCGGCCGGCCCGCTCGCCAAGCTGCACGTCAGCCGCATCCGGGTGTTCGCAGGCGGCCAGAATCTGTTCAGCCTCAACAGCTTTTACGAGGGCTGGGACCCCGAAAACAGCCAGGGCTCGGGCGACAACCCCAGCTTCTACCCGCTCACGGCCGTGTACACCTTTGGCCTGAATATCAAGCTGTAAAATCTTGTCATGCTGAGCGCAGCGCAGCGGAGTCGAAGCATCTCTACCGCTTCGTTGCTAGCGTCAGAAGTTACTCTGCTAGAGAGATGCTTCGACTCCGCTGCGCTACGCTCAGCATGATAGACGGGATTCGGTTGACACTTTCACAAGCATTTGCCTTAACAATAAATTACTTCTATGAATCAGTTACTTAAACGCTTGACCGTGGCCCTGGCCGGCGGGCTGGTACTGGCCACATCCGGCTGCAAAGACAACCTGCTCGACAAGCAGCCGCTTTCGTCGATTTCCGACGCCACTTTTTGGCGCACGGCCAGCGACGCCACCCTGGCCCTGAATGGCGTGTACGACAGCGGCTCGGGCTTCACGGGCTATAATTTCTGGGCTGCCACATCTATGGTCAACCTTGACCTGATGGCGGGCAACGGCTCGGAGAAAGAGCTTATTCCCGACCAGTTTACTAACGGCACGCTCAACTCGGCTTACAGCTACGTGAACTCTTATTACTCACAGGCTTACCGCCAGATTACGCGCTGCAACAACTTCCTCGACAACATCGACAAGGTGTCGATGGATGCCACCCAAAAGGCCGTGATGGTCAACGAGGTGCGCACCATTCGGGCCTACAATTACTTCAACCTAGGGCTGTATTTTGGCGACGTGCCGCTCATCGAGCACCTGCTCACGGTGGAGCAGGCCAACAGCGTATCGCGCGCGCCCAAGGTCACCGTGTGGGCCTTTTGCGAGACGGAGCTGAAAGCCGCCGCCGCCGGGCTGCCGCAGTCGGTGCCCGATGCCCAGCAGGGCCACATGACGGCCGCCAGCGCCCTGGCCATCCTGGGCCGCTTGCAGCTGGCGCAGCAGAAATGGGCCGATGCCGCCACCAGCTACAAGACCATTATCGACTTTGGCTACTACCTCATCGACCCGCGCTACCGCGAGCTATTCCTGAACGCGGGCGAGCTGAGCCACGAGGTTATCATGTCGATGCAGTACATCCCCAACACCTACAGCCACGCGCTGCTGCAATACCTGACGCCCGAAACCTGGGGCGGCTGGCACCAGTACTCGCCGTTCAACGAGCTAGTTAAGGAGTACGAATGCACCGACGGCCAGCCCATTACGCAGTCGCCGCTCTACAACCCCAACAACCCCTACGCCAACCGCGACCCGCGCCTCGACTTCACGGTCATGATTTCGGACCGCACCACGTTCCGGGGCCGCACCTACACCGCCCAGCCCGGCACCACCCTGCCCGACCGCCTCAACCAGTACCCCGGCGTGTGGAGCGGCTACGCCATCTATAAGTTTTTGGAAGACGACCCCAACGTGGCTTCCACCTCCAACGACGGCAATAATTTCCCGCTCATTCGCTACGCCGAGGTGCTCCTAGGGTACCTCGAAGCCCGCCTGGAGTCGGGCGCGCCCGTGGACCAGGCGCTGCTCGACGCCACCATCAACAAGGTGCGGGGCCGCCAGGCCGTGCGGATGCCCGCCGTCACGACCACCAACCCGGCGGCGCTGCGCACCATCCTCCGCCGCGAGCGCCGCGTGGAGTTTGCCTTTGAGGGCCTGCGCTACTTCGACTGCCTGCGCTGGGGTATTATTGGCGCCGAAAACAACCGGCAGTTTACGGGCATGAAGCTCACCAACACGCCCAGCACCTACACCGCCTACCCGGTCGATGCCGAGGGCTACTACCTCTATAAGCGTCGCAATTTTATTGTCGGCAAAAACGAGCTGTGGCCCATTCCGCAGTCGGAGCGCGACTTGAACAAGAATCTGACGCAGAATCCGGGGTATTAACGTAGCGCCTCACCCCCCGGCCCCCTCTCCGAAAAGGAGAGGGGGGCCTGACGACTTCCTAACGTTTACTCGCGTCAGCTTGCGGTCGGCTCCCCCTCTCCTTTTCAAAGAGGGGGCCGGGGGGTGAGGCGCCCACGTCAGGTTACTTTTGGCCGGCTACACATCCTCCATTTCCACTTCCTCCCCACTAATGAATAGAAGAACCCTCCTCAAAAACCTCGCCCTGGCCGCCCCCGCCGCCTGGCTACCCAGCGTGGTAGCCGGCCGCAACTGGAGCCCGCTGGCCCCGGCCGCCAGCACCTTTCTACCCACCTGGGATTCTTTGGCGCAGTACCAGACGCCCGAGTGGTTTCGAGATGCCAAATTTGGCCTCTGGGCGCACTGGGGGCCGCAGTGCCAGCCCGAGCGCGGCGACTGGTACGCCCGCGGCATGTAC
>JAKONR010000129.1 GCA_022701825.1 Hymenobacteraceae bacterium
GCGGCCAAAAAGCGGAAGGGCAGCTGCTTGGCGCGGGCCACCTGGGCGGGGTTGGCCAGGGTGGCGCAGGCGTGGGCCAGCACGGCGGCGCTCACGTTGGCTTCCAGCAAGTTGCGCAGGTTGCGCAGCAGGGCCATATAGCCCAGGCGGCCGCTCAGCACAAGCGTTTCCCAGGTGCGGGCCACGGCGGCGGCGCGCTCGGCGGGCGAGGCGTAGGCCACCTGCCCGGCGGCCGACAGCTCGGTTTCCCAGGTGTAGGGCGTGGGCAGGGTGCCGGCCACCAGTTGGTCGAATACGGCTTGCTGGCCCGCATCGCGGGGCTTGGGGTGGACCAGAAACAGGGCATCACGCAGGCGCACGGCCCCGTCGCGGTTGTACTTGGCCAGCTGGTAGGCGTCGAACTTATTGAAGGCCAGCGCCAGGCCGTGCTGCATCTGCTTGGAGAGGCGGCCCAGGGTTTTGGGGCCGGTGCGGCCGTTGGCCTGGGCGTAGAAGGCCAGCAATTCCGGGATTTCGTCGACCCGCTGCACCACCCGCGCCACCAGGCGGCTTACCAGGCTATCGCCCCGGTGAATGCGCGCCAGCTCCACGGCCAGCACCAGCGGCACCGAGCGCAGGTAGAGCTGCTCGCGGGCATACACCGCCAGGCGGGCCACAAACTGCGGCTCATTCTTAGCCACCAGCGCCCGCAAACGGGCCAGGCGGGTGTCGGCCTTTTCGTAGAACTGGTCGCTGAGGGCGGCCGTGGCTACGGCGGCATACAGCTCCAGGGCCGGGGTGAGCACGTAGGCCGGCGCGCCTTCGTGGTTGCGAACGGGGGCAGGCGGCGCTTTGCGAAAGTTGAAATTGAAGCGCATGGTGTGTGGTGTAAAGTTGGCGAATAGGCAAAAGATTAATTCCGCAGACAATTACGTTAGGATTGCAAAGGCAATACTTTTCCTGTCGAATAAAAACGTGTTTTTATTCGTTTAGTAGTTAAACAAAAAAGCCCGACTTGTAATAGCCAGGCTTTTTCGGTACGCGATACGCTCGGTAATTACCGGCGTTTCGTTTGCAAGAAAAAAGCATGGCCGTGCCGCTTGTCCCAACCGCTTACGGGCTGGCTCAGGAGCTGCTGCAACGGGTAACGGGGGCGGATAAAGGGCATCGGGCAAGAAGGAGTTAAACGGTTGGCGAACCGGCTAAACACAAAAAAACCCGAGCTTAGGGGCTCGGGCAGTGGTAGTTCTAACCTAGGGTTAGCGACAGGCACATGTACCGAGCAGCGGCAGCCGTTCTGGCTGCGTCTTATCCGAATTCCGGCGGCTGAGTGTGAGATGATACATGGCGGTAGTGGGTTAGTGTGACAAAGGTAGGCGAACGGTTTTTATATATGCAACTACTTTGTAAATTATTTCTAATTATTTTTTACAATAGCTAATTGAAACGAATTAATTAGTAATCATTCTTCCCAACTATTAGCAGCAATTACAACGCTCCGTACTGGTGATGGCAGCAAAAGGTTTACCCGATTCTTCTTAGCGAGTACTTTTGCCGCAATGGCTGATTCTTCTTTACCGCTACGCCTTTCCTTGCCCGAGCGGCAGCCGGCGGGCGAGCCCGCTGGTACCCCGGCCCAACAGGCTTTCCGCCAGACCATTCGGGCGGTGGAGGCGCTGCGCGAGCAGCTGCACGCCCTGCGGGCGGCGCAGGCCGCCATGCGCCAGACTTACTGGCGGCAGGTAGGCCCACTGGCCGCCGATACCGTGGCCGCCCGCCGAGCCCTCTACAAGCCCTTGGAAGCAGCCTTGCTCGGCGGCTACCTCAGCCGCGCCGAAGAAGCGCAAGTGACGGAGCTGCTGGTGCACAATGCCCAAAGCCTGCAAGAGCGGTTTGGGGAAGATGAGTCGGCGGTGCTGGCGCGCTACGCGCCGGCCCCTACCCCACCGGAGGCCGCGCCCGCCGCCGGCCCGCCGGCCGAGCCCAAAATGCCGCCGCACGAGCAGGCCGCCGCCACGGCCCGCGAGCGCCGCCAGCGCCGCGCCCAGGCCGCCCGCGCCGCGCAGGCCCAGCAGGCCGACACCGCCGGCCAGGTGCTGCTGCAAAATACCAAAGCCGCCTACCGCCAGCTCGCCCGCTTGCACCACCCCGACCGCGCCGCGCTGGCCGACGCCGCCACCCAGCAGGCCCAAACCGAGCTGATGCAGCGCATCACGGCGGCCTACGCGGCCGGCGACTTGGCCGCGCTGCTGGCCCTGCTGGCCGAGGCACCCGCCGACGCGCCGCCCACCGCCGAAACCGAGGAACTGCTGCGGCGCTACACTCAGGCGCTGGCGCAGCAGCAGGCGCAGCTAAGCCAGCAGCTGGCCGACGCCCAGCGCCCGGTGGCCGACGCGCCCTGGAGCGGCACCGAGAAGCAGCAGCGCACCCGCCTGCGCGAAATCAAGCGCAGCCTGCGGGCGGAGACGGAATATCTGGCTTACTTGCTACATCAGCTGCAAGAGCCGACGGGCCTGAAAACCCTGCTGCGGGAGCTAAGCGGCCGTGGGCAAGCTGACCTCTAAGGTAAACTTATTCAAACCAGCTGCTGAACCTTTTGTGCTTTCTTATGCCAAAAAGGCGACTTTTGGCCGCTCACCGGGCAATATGCCGGAGATGATTACGCATAAAAAAAGCCGGCCGGTGCTCGCCAACTAAGGTTGACGAACACCGGCCGGCCTCATTAAATAGCTAGCTTTTAAGGGATTAGGGGCTACAAGCCCAGGGAATCTACGGCGGCCTGCACGGCCTGGGCGCGGAAGGAGGGCGCGGTGGCCGGGGCGTGCAGCAGGCGCAGCAGGCGCAGGTATTTGCTGCGGCCTTCGGCGAGCATATCGGCGGGTACTTCGAGGGGGAAGACGCCGAAGGGCTCGACCTTTTGCACGCCTACCAGCAGGAAGCGCTCGGCCTGCAAGGCATCGGTGTAGAAGGCGGCCTGGCGGTCGTAGTCGTAGGCCGAGCACTGCCAGCGGAAGTGGTCGGCATCGCGGGCCATGGTGGTTTTGAAATCGATTACCGTGTAGGGCTGGCCGGGCTGGTCGAGCACGAGGTCGGCGCGCAGCTTGCACATGGTGCCCGTGTGGGGCTCGGTGAAGATGGCGCTACGCTCGGTGAGGCCATGCTCGAGCAGGCGGTTTAGCTCGGTATTCAGCTTCACGCCCTCGACCAGCCACCAGATGAGCGTGTCATTGAGGCCGGGCTGGCCGGCCTGGTAGTCGTCGGGCTCCAGCAGCGCGGTGTGGAAAGCGGTGCCGAAGCTCAGCGCGCCCGAGCCCGAATCGACGCGCGGGGGGCGGCCGTCGAGGGCGTCGCGCAAGCGCGAGAGGTCGGAGTTGGCGATGGCGGGCAGGGCGCGGTAGTCGTCGTAAGAAACACGCAGCAGGTCGGGACGTTGGGCGGGGGTTGGCAGGAGGTCGGGCACGGGAGGGTAACAAGCAATCGGGGCCGAAAGTATCCTTGAGCGCCGTTTTTCGGGAAATTTATTCCGGCAAAGGCTAATGCAAAACGCCCCAAAAGCAAGGCTTTTGGGGCGTTTTGACTATGGCTGCGGCAGCAAGCGCCGAACCTAGTTGTTGCTGATAAGGTAGAGCCGCAGGCGCATACGGTTGGTGGTGCGCTTGGGGCCGCCTAGTATCACGCGCTCGGGCGAGGCGGGGGTCGACGTGTTCAGCAGCATACCATCGTTCGGAATCCGGTTGGCGAGCACGTCTTGGCAGTAGGATAGTACCGACCACGTGTAGCCCGCCTGCGTGATACCGTCGCGGTTGGTAACGGCGGCGCTGTACTGCGGGCTGGCAAACAACGTCCGGCCCTGCTGATTACGCTGATTGGTAGACGTAACCGTGAGCGTAGCCGGCGGGGACAGCGCCTGCGTGTTGCTTAGCGTAGTTTCGGGTACCTCGGCCGTAATGGCCGCGTTAGTGATAACCAGGTTTTGGCCAAAATTACGCAGGTCGAACAGGTACGGAATCTCAAGCTTGGTTTGCAGTCCCAGTAAGCCCTGAATATAGGTCTGCTGCCCCGTGCTGGCGGCATTTAATTGCCCCAGCGAAGTGAGCGTGGACAGCGGCGTGCCCAGTTGCGGCGCTTCTACCTGATAGAAATGCCGGGCGCCGCTGATGCCAAACGTGTGGCTGAGCACCGTGGCAGCATCGGCGGGGTCGTGGTAGTAAAGGGTGACGCCCGCACCGGCGCTGGTCGACAAGCTGAGGCGCACCAGGGCCGCCGCATCCGAAGCGCCGGGCAGCAGGGCCAGGCCGGGGTAATACCGGTCCATTTGCTCTTGCGTGGTCAGCCGGCCGCCTTTGCCATCGGTCATCAGCCGGTCGCGGTAGGCGTTGGCCAGGCGCAGGCGCAGCGTACCCAGGGTTTTGCGGGCGCGGCGCGGGGTGGGCGTCACAGCGTTGAGCGAGGTACTGCCGACCCGGCTTGCCATGGGCGTAAGCGCAGGCGAAGCAAAACCAAAGCTCGTGGTGGGCAAAAATGAGTTTAGCTCGCGCACATCCACCAGGGTCTGCGTTTTGGTCGTGTCGCCGTAGCGGTACGTATCGGTGGGCAGCACCAGTACGGCCGAGTCGGCGATGAGCGTTTGCGCGGGCTGAAACGTACCGCCCAGGCTGAGCGTCGAATAGCTGGTCGCCTTAATGGGCCCCAGCTGCGGGTCTTGGTAGCGCCCCACCAGCAGCGAGCTACTGGTAGAGGTCACGACCGAGTCGCGCAGCACCGTGTAAGCCCGAATAGTGAGGGTATCAACCAAATACGCACCGGTATTGGCATCCACGCTCGGCAGGCCTACGCCGATGTTGGCGGGGTTGGTAGAGCAGCCAGCCGCCGCCAGCAGCAGGCTCAGGCCCAGCAGCAGCCGGCCCCAGCCAGCGGCCAGGGGCCGGCGGTGCGGGTTATTCCTGCGCATCGTTCGGGGCAAAGCGGTAGAAGTCGTCGAGGCGGGTCGAGCCATTCACACCCAGGCCCACGTAGCCGTAGTTGCCGATGCCGAAGCCCACGGCGCTGTTGCGCGCCGTGCCGGTAGCGCCGGTGCCGGTAGCTCCGCTGATGGGATTTTTCAGCGTCCAGGAGTCATCGGCCGTGTTGTACTCGTAGCAGCTGGTGAGCGTGCTGCCGCCCAGGGCCACGTAGCCCTTATCATTCACCGCGAAGCCAACGGCCTGCGAGCGAGCCACGCCGCTGTAATCGTAGGTTTCGGTCGAGTTGCTCACGCTGCGCAAGAAACGCTTGGCGTTCCACTTAGAAGCCGATGGGTCGTAGGAGTACACGTCGGTCACGTTGGCGCTGTTGTTGGAGCCGCCCACTACGTAGAACTGATTACCGGCCACAAACGAAGTAGCACCCGTGCGCTTGTCGCCCGGGAAAGGCACTGGCAACTGCGACCAAGCACCGTTGTTGTACTGGTAGAAAATGTTGGTATTGTTGCTGCCATCGAAGCCGCTGCCCACGATACCCACGTTGTTGATGCTGCCACCCACGGCGCCGTACAGCGTCACGGGCAGCGAGGCCACCTGCGTCCAGCGGCCCACGGTGGTAGTGGTGGTAGTGCCCACGGTCGTGCTGGTCGTCAGGGCGGGGTCAAACTGCCATACGTCGCTCAGGTACGTGCCGCTGCCGTTGTTGCCACCAGCCACGTAGCCTTTCCCATTGGCCGTGAAGGCCACGGCGCCGTAGCGCGCGCCCGCTGCCGTCGGCATCGACGTTACCTGCGACCAGCCACCCTTCGAGGGGTCGAAGGCGTAGAAATCATTGAAAATACTGACCGTCGTGTTGGGGTTACGGCCGGTGCCCGCGTAAGCTATATTATTGATAACAAAGGCTACTGCTTCGGAGCGCTGCGGCCCCGAGTAAGTGCTGCTGCGCGTCCAGTTGCCGTATACCGTGGTGGTCTCGTCTTTTTTGCAGCTGCCCAGCCCAAGGCCGGTGATTACTAGTGCCAGGGCCATGAAGCGACCTGCCCGCAACGAAATATTTTTCATGAAAAAAGTAGAAGGGTAACGCGCCTAAGAGTAAGCCGACCGCTGAAGTGGTTGCGTCAGCTCTGATTAAAAAATATTGTTGGTCTTTCCCTAAAGCCCTGCAAGGTACGGCGGCCAGTGCTTTGGCCCCAATTTTCATCGGCCAACCCCGCGATTCTGCCGATGAGCGAATTGGTGAAGGCGTGAATGCTTGGCGCGTTTGTCATGCTGAGCGCAGCGCTCGCTTCGTAGCTTACGGCTTACGCCAAAGGTTTATTGCACCACGCGAGATGCTTCGCTGCGCTCCGCATGACGAAATATTTCACTCCCTCTTCTACCAACTTCCCACTTAATCGAACCGGATGGCGACCATGGGCTTGATGCGGGCGATGAGGTAGGTAGGGATGAGCACGGCCAGGGCCGAGGCCACCAGCGTGGCCACGTTGAGCAGCACTATCATGGTGGGGTCCCAGGCCACGGGCACGCGGTCCATGTAATAGTTTTCGGGGTCGAGCGGAATGACGTGGAAGTAGTACTGAATGGCGCAGAGGCCCAGCGCCACGGCGTTGCCGATGAGCAGGCCGCGCAGCGTAATAGACACGCCCCGGAAGAAAAACATTTCCCGAATCTGGTTGTCGCTGGCGCCGAGCGCTTTCAGAACACCTATCATCTTGGTGCGCTCCAGTATCATGATGAAAATGGTGGCGACCATGTTAAAGGTAGCCACGAAGATAATGAGCACTAGAAAGATAATGACGTTGCGGTTCAACAATTGCAGCCAGTCAAAAAGCTGGGCGTACTGGTCGGTTACCTTGTCGATGCGCACCTCGTAGGGCAGCTCCTGGTTGAAAGCATCGAAGGTGCGGTCGAGCTTTTTAAAGTCGCGCAGGCGCAGTTCGAGGCCGCCCACCAGCGAGTCGGGCCAAGCGTTTAGTTCCTGCACCTGGCGCAAATCGCCGAGCACGTACACCTCGTCGAACTCGTCGAGGCCGGTCTGGTAGATGCCCGAAACCCGGAATTTGCGCACCCTGGGCGGCTGCTGAATGAAGTAGAACAGCGCCTCGCTCCCGATTTTGAGGCGCAGCTTGTCGGCCACCTTGCGGCTCACCACAATGTCGTTGCTGGCCGCCGTGTCGGAGTAGGTGATGAACTTGCCAGCCACCATGTTCTGGCGCATGGAGTTGGGGCCGTGGCGCTCGCTCACGCCCTTGAGCACCACGCCCAGCACCTCATCGGTGGTTTTGATGATAGCCGTTTTGCGGGCAAAGGCCTGAATGGACGCTACTTGGGGGTAGGCGGCCAGGCGCTGGCGCAGGTCGGGCTCGGAGAGCGGGGCTACTTCGAGCGAGTTGGTATTGTCGTAGCGCGAGAGCTGGATATGCGCCCCAAACGAGAAGATTTTGCCTTGAATTTGCTCGCGAAAACCCTGCAAAATGGAGAACGAGACGAGCATCACGGCAATGCCCAGCGCAATGCTGACGGTGGCAATGCGGGTAACCGAATGCGTGAACGAGCCGACATCGGCTCCGTCCATCTTGCTTGATATGTAGCGGGCAATGTTCACTAGCGGGCGTAAAGCTACGGCCGGCCCGGCGTTGGCTGGCGGCCTTGCTACGGCTAGGCGTAGTTTTGGGCCATGATAACGCGGATTTTAGTTGGAATGGGGCTGGTGGCCGGGTGCGGCAACCCTGTAGAACGGAGTGGCACTCCGTTCAGCGTTAGCGAGCAGCCGGGCACCGTTTTGGCGCCCTCCGCCGCGCAAACGGAGTACCACTCCGTTTTACAGCCGGGGGCCGCCCAGCTACCAGCCTACCTGCCGCTGCTGCAAGGCAAGCGCGTGGGGCTGGTCGTCAACCAGTCGTCGCTGGTGGGGCGCACACACCTGGTCGATACCCTCAAAAGCCGGGGCGTGCAGCTCACGGCCATTTTTGCGCCCGAGCACGGCTTTCGGGGCGAGGCGGCCGACGGGGCCACCATTGCCGATGGGCGCGACGCCCGCAGCGGCGTGCCGGTGCGCTCGGTGTACGGCAAAACCAAAAAGCCGACCCCCGAGATGCTGGCCGACGTGGACGTGCTGGTGTTCGACATTCAGGACGTGGGCACGCGCTTTTACACCTTCATCAGCACGCTGCATTATGTAATGGAAGCCGCCGCCGAGCAGGGCAAAAGCGTGATTGTGCTCGACCGCCCCAACCCTAATGGCGCGGTGGTGGATGGCCCGGTGCTGGAAGCCAGGCACCGCTCGTTTGTGGGGCTTGACCCGCTGCCCATCTGCCACGGCCTCACGGTGGGCGAGCTGGCTAAGCTGCTGAATGGCGAGAAGTGGCTGGCCGAAGGCCGCCAGTGCCCCCTCACGGTGGTGCCCCTAAAAGGTGGCTACACCCACGCCACGCCCTACGTGCTGCCCGTGCGCCCCTCACCCAACCTGCCCACCGCGCGGGCGGTGGCGCTGTACCCCAGCCTGTGTTTGCTCGAAGGCACCAACGTGAGCGTGGGCCGCGGCACCGACCGGCCCTTTGAGGTGGCGGGCGCGCCCACCCAGCCCGCCACGCGCCCCTACCAGTTCACGCCCCGCCCCAACGCGGGCTCCCCCACCCCGCCGCTCAATGGCCAGCTGTGCTACGGCCTCGACCTGCGCCAGCCCGCTCCCGGCGAGCCGGCCGAGTTTTTTTCGGTGAAATACCTGCTCGATTTTTATCAGCAAAGCACCGATAAGTCGCACTTTTTTACCAAATATTTCGAGCAGCTGGCGGGCACCGACTCGTTGCGGGCGCAGGTAGTGGCCGGGCGCTCGGAGGCCCAGATTCGAGCCAGCTGGCAGCCGGCCCTGGTCCGCTATAAGGCTATTCGCAAAAAATATTTGTTGTACCCGGAGCGGTAAAATCCATCTGATTTCACCTAATATTTTATGCCCCTTCCCCTTCGCCTCATTTTTATGGGCACGCCCGATTTTGCCGTGCCTACCCTCGAAACGCTGCTCGCACTGCCCGAGGCGCAGGTGGTAGCCGTCGTGACGGGCCCCGACCGCCCGGCCGGACGCGGGCGGCAGCTGCAAGCCTCGGCCGTGAAGCAGGCCGCCCTCGCCCACGGCCTGCCGGTGCTGCAGCCCACCAACCTTAAAGACCCGGCTTTTCAGGCCGAGCTACGCGGCTACGCGGCCGACTTGCAGGTGGTGGTGGCCTTCCGGATGCTGCCCGAGGCGGTGTGGAACATGCCGCGCCTAGGCTCGGTCAACATTCACGGCTCGCTGCTGCCCCAGTACCGGGGCGCGGCCCCCATCAACTGGGCCCTCATGCACGGCGACCAGGAAACGGGCGTCACGAGCTTTTTTCTGCGCCACGAGATTGATACCGGCGACCTCATTTTGCAGGCCAAACTGCCCATCGCGCCCGACGACGATTTTGGCTCTTTGTACGACAAGCTGAAGGTGCTCGGCGCGGACCTCGCGGCCCGCACGGTGGCGGCCATCGCGGCGGGCCACGCGCCCAGCACGCCCCAGCCCAATACGCCCGACCTGCGCCCCGCCCCCAAGCTCACCAAGGAAACCGGCCGGCTCGACTTCACGCGCCCGGCCGCCGAGCTGGTCAACCAGGTGCGCGGCCTCAGCCCTGCCCCCGCCGCCTACACCACCCTGCCCGATGGCCGCGGCCTGCAAGTGCTGCGCGCGCAAACTGAAGCCCAAATGCCGGCCAATACCGCCCCCGGCACCTGGGCCACCGATGGCCGCCACTACCTGCGCGTGGCCACCCCCGGCGGCTGGCTCGATTTGCTCGACGTGCAGCTCGAAGGAAAAAAGCGCATGGGCGTGGCCGAGTTTCTGCGCGGCGTGAAGCTGCCGGGCGTCGTAGTGCAGGCTGGTTAGAATAGCTCAGGGCCGCCCTGTCCTTGCGAGCGCAGCGAAGCAATCGCACCTAAATAGCGCAGCTGCACAAGCGCGATTGCCTCGCTGCGCTCGCAAGGACAAACGCCTTGAACTGCATTTCGCTCAAAAATTATTCTAAATCCCTTCCTTTCTATGCTCGCCCTCATCGTAGCCGTGGCCGACGGCAACCGCGTAATCGGCCAAAACGGCCAACTGCCCTGGGGCCGTCTGCCGGCCGACCTGCGCCACTTCAAGCGCCTCAGCCTGGGCCACCCGGTGGTGATGGGCCGCAAAACCTTCGACAGCATCGGCCGGCCGCTGCCCGGCCGCCCCAACCTGGTGATAACGCGCCAGGCCGGCTGGGCCGCCGAGGGCACTGAAACCCTGCCCACGGTGGCTAGTGCCCTGGCCCGCGCCGCCGCGCTGGCCGGCCCCGGCGGCACGGTGTGCGTCATCGGCGGCGGCGAAATCTACCGCGAAACCCTTTCGGCCGCCGACGTGGTGTACCTCACCGAGGTGCACGGCACCTTCGCGGGCGACGCTTATTTTCCTGATTTATCGCCTTCCGAATGGCGCGAAGAAAACCGCGAGCGCCACGAAGCCGACGCCCAAAACCCCTACGCCTACAGCTTCGTGACGCTACGGCGGCGGTAAAGTCAGTTAACAGGCATAAAAAGGCCCGTCTACTTTAGTGCAGACGGGCCTTTTTATGCCTGTTAACTGACTTTACCGCAGCAGCACGAGCTTGCCCCAGTCTTTCTGGAAGCCCTGGTCGCCAGCGGTACTGCGCTTGCTGAACTGCCCGCTGGGGTCGTTGAGCGAGACGCGGTAGAGGTAGGTGCCGTTGGCCAGGCGGTCGCCGTACTGGTCGGTGCCGTCCCAGGCATAGTCCGTGATGTTATTGCCGATGTGCAGCGGGCCGAGCTCGCTCATAAAAATCTCGCGCACCACCTTGCCGGTCAAGGTCATAATCTGGATTTTCATGTCGCGCGGCAGCTCCTGGCCCGTCACCGTGAACACAAAGCGCGCCTTGCTCGTGACGGGATTGGGGTACGGGAACACGTTGGTAATGGTTGAGGCGCTCACGACTTCAAACTTGACCTGGTAGTTCTGGGTGCCAGCGGCGTTGCCCGACGCATCGCGGCCCTGCACTTGCAGCGTATAAGTGCCGTCGGTGAGCGGGGTGGTTTTGCCGGGGTGGTAGTCGAGGCGGGCCACGGTGCCGGCCTGCGAGGTCGAGTCGACCGTGAACTGTAGCTCGGGGCTGGTGGGGCTGATGAGCGTGGCCGTGGGCGCGCCTGGCTTTTGCAGCAGCACCGTGAAGGCCGACGCGCTGCGAATGCGGCGCAGGTTGTCCTCGTCGCGCAGCTGCATGTGGATGGCCGGCGTGGGCGACACAATATCGCCGTTGAGCAGGTGGCGGCCGTCGAAGGCCACGTCGAGCGTCGGGGGCACGTTGCGGTCGAGCACCGTGAAGGGCGCCAGTGTGAGCGTATTGTTGAAGAAATACAGCTCGGGCTGCCGATTCTGGGTTGGGTTCACCGTGATGACCGGCGTAAAGGTGCCGTACTTGCCCACCACGTTCAGCGTCACCGGCACGGTCATGATGGAGTCGGCTTTGAGGATGCGCGGCGCCACGATGGTGTTGTTGGCCACCGACACGCCATTGGCATCGAGCAGGTCGATACGCGTGCTGAGCGGGGCCGCGAAATCGACGCCGCCGATGTTCTCAAACTTGACCGGAAAGCTAAGGGTGCCGGGGCTGGCGGCCTGGGCCACTAGCCGGGCCGGGTCGTAGTCGGCGCTAGCCACCAAGTCGCGGCGGATGGTGCCTTCGGGCACGGCCTTGTAGGTCACCAGCCACTGCTTGAGCTGCGGCGGCACCCGGTTCACGGAGTCGCGCAGCACCAGCTCTAGTTGCAGGTACGGGTAGGTGGCCACCGGCACGCTGCTCAGGTTCAGGGTTTTGGCCGTCACGTTCGGGTACAGCACCGTGGCCGCGTTTTGGGCATCGACGCCCAGCACGCGCAGGGTGTAGCGGCCGGTCGTGTTTTCGCGCTGGATAACGTTGAAGAGCGACTGCCACTCCTTGGCCGGGCCGATGCGCGTGCTTAGCACGCGGCCGCTCTGGCCGGGCGCGCGGGCCGTATCTACCACGCTGATGAGCTGCGAGTAGCTGGCCTGGGCCAGGCTGCGGTCGGGCCCTTGCTCGCGCACCAAGGTGCCGCCCGAGGCCGCCTTTTTGGCCAGCAGCACCCAGGGCTCGCCGTTGCGCAGCTGCCCGGCGGTGGCCAGCTGGCTGCCCAGCAGCGTGGTAAAGGCCGTGCGCAGGCTGGCCGGAAAGGCCGCGTAGCGCAGCCGGTTCATGCTGATGAGCGCCACGTAAGACCCATCGGGCACGTTTTGCAGGAAGCTCACGAGCTGCTGCTGGCGGGCGGCGCTGTTGTTAAGGTTGTCGAGCGTGTCGCCCACCGTGCTGCCAAAGTGGTAAAACTGCTGGGCCGGGCTGCCGCAGGTGTTGTACGGCCCGCCTGCCACGGTGATGCGCTGCAAGGTGCGGCCGTCGAGCACGGCCAGCAGCAGGTTGGGCGAGCCCACGCCGCAGCTCGCCACCGAGGGCGGCGACGACAAATCGGTGCGAATGCCGTAGCCCGTGCTGAAGGTGCTGGCCGCGCCCACTGCCCCGCCGCCGGCCGTGGTGAGGCCGATGGGCAGGCGCTGGTCGGTAAAGCGCCAGCGACCGCCGGGGGCGGCCACGGCCACCTGCTCCAGCTGGTCGCGCCGCAGTTGGCCATTATGGCTCTGCGACCAGCCGCTGGCCACGGTCGAGATAACGCGGAACGAGCCAACCTGCCAGCTCGGGTCTTCCAGGGCAGTGGGTGCGCTCAGGCGCGCGCGCCAGTACCACACCACCGAGTCGGGGCGGGCGCCCACCAGCGTGGCCGGCTGCCAGCTCACGGTGGCCGGGCCGCTAACGGTGGCGCGCTGCGTACCCTGGCCGCCATTGCTGGCGAAAGTGGCCACGGTATCGACTTGGAAATCATAGGCCCGCACGGCGGCGGCCGGGTCGTTATTTTGGGCCGTGAGGCGGGGCCGGCGGCTGCTCACGATGGCAAACTCGGTGGGCGTGACCAGCGTGAGGCTGCCCTGCAAAAACGAGTAGTTGGTGGTGGCTACGTTGTTGGTTTCATCCAGCTCCGAGACCTTGTTGCGGTAGTCGAGCTCCACGCGGAAGGTGTTGTAGCCGTACACGTTGCCGACATTATTGAGCACGAAGGTGTACGTGGTATCGCGCACCCAGGCCTGGCGGAAGGTGCGGGTCAGCGTTTGGGTGGCCTGGCTGCCGCTGGCGTAGGTGCGCGTCACCCGAATCTCGACCGAGTCGGTGGTGATGCGGGCCGGGTTGCTCACCCCGATTTTGAGCGCGAAGGGCGCGGTGGCCGAAATAGTGGTGGCGCCCGGCGCCGGCACTACCGACAGCGTGGCGTTGCTGGCGATGAAGTCGGGCTTGGCCGGCGCGTAGAGGCGCAGGGCCGGGTCGCCCTGCCAGGTGGTGGCCAGCAGCTGCTCGGTGGCAGCCACCGTGTTGTTTTGAAACAGCGTGGTGAGCTGCAATTGGCGCACCATCTCGCCGTACACCCGCGTCACGGGCTGCCCAAACCAGTCGGGGTCGTTGAAGAGCAGCTTGTACATCAGGTCCTGCGCGGGGTCCAGAATATGGGCATACGACTCGCAGGCCTGGGCCAGCATTCCCACCGAGCCCTTTTGCGGGGCCAGCACCCAGCTCGGGCCAAAGGTAGACGGGGTGAAGAAGCAGTCGCCGGCCGCGCAGCCGTTGTACATCATCACGGGGTAGCGGCCGGTATTGCGGTAGTTGGTGGCCGGGTCGTTGATGTCGCCGATTTCGAGGTTGAAACGGGTAGGCGAGCCGTGGCCAAAATACTGAATCACCGACAGGCCGTTATTCAGCTCCGTGGCGATGTTGACGGTAACGGGCAGGCCCGGCGCGGTTTTGCGGAAGGTCGTGACCGTGCCGCCCAGCAGGGGCCGGCGCACGCGCTTGGCATGGTTGTCGAGGTAGCCCCCAAACTGCGCAAATTCGTTCACATCGAGCCCGCCTACCAGGTGCAGCTCGTTTTTGCGCCAGTCCTGGGTGGCCGTGGCGCTGTAGGTAGTGAGCTTGTCTTCGTGCTCGCGCAGCTTGGTGAGGTAGTCTATTACCTCCTGGGGCGTGGCGGCGGGCACGCGGCCGGTGGGCAATTTGGCCACCAGGTTATTATTGGGCCAGTCGGCCGAGAGGAAGTTATCGGAGGCCGACGCCGTAGACACGGGCACCAAATCGAGCCCCTGCTCGCCCAGCACGCGGGTGGTAGCACCGGCACTTACGCCGAAATAGGCCGGCAAATCGACCATGCCCGGCGTTACGCCGGTGCCCAGGCCCTTGCCCAGCAGCAGCAGGTATTTGGTTTGGTTGGCGGGCCGGGCGGCGGCCATCCACAGCGCAAAGTGGCGCAAAGCCAGCACCGAGCGCTCGCCGTAGTGAAACTGGTCGTAGAGCAGCGGGGCCGTTACCATCAGCGTGTCGAAGCGGCCGCCGGCCGTGGAGGCGCGGTATTTGGCGTACTCCAGCGCGGCATTGGGCACGGTGCCCGCGGCCTTCATCAGCTTGGGGTGCGTGATGATGACGAAATTGGGCGTGGCCGCGTTGATAGCGCGAAAATTGACGCGGGTGGGTGCCGACGGCGCCAGCCAGGCCGTGGCATCGGCCAGGTACAGGCGGCGCGTCTGGCTGTTGGTAGCGTCCGGAAACACGAAGCGGCGGGCCGTGCTGCCCAGGGTTTGGGCGGCGGTGGGCGCGATGCGCTGCACGTTGTAGGGGTCGTGGATGTCGTAGCCCACTACCGTGGCCGGCACGTTGTCCAGCTCATAGGTGGCCGGCCCCGTGCTCAGCAGCGAGTCGTTTTGAAACCACAGGCTGCGCCGGTTGCTAAACCACACACTCTGCTGCGGAGCCGTGAGCTTGAGGTAGCTGAACACAAACAAATCGAACACCGGCCCCGAGCGCTGCCCTACTACCGCCCCCCGAATCTGCACCCGCCCGTCGGCACCAATATCGCTGGCGTTCAAGGTGTAGATGCCCTTCTTAAAGCTGTATTCCGAATACGTGAGCAGGCCCAGCGGGCGCGAGGCCGCCGCGCCCGGCGCCAGCACGCTGATGTTGGTGCTGTGCAGCCCCGCCGTGCCGCCACTATTGCCCGGCGAGCTGGCGCCCGCCACGCACACCTCGGCCCGGATGGGTGGCGCGCCGGCCGCCGTTACTACCGCCCGCAGCAGGCTGTCGTTCACGATGGGCATCTCGCCCTGGTACGACCAGTCCGAGAAGAAGCCTTCGCCGCTGTTCAGCCACGGCATGTGCACCGTGCCCTCGGCAGGGGCCTCGTAATACTTGTCTTTGGCCACTTTTAGGGCCGTTTGGAGGCGCCAGGCGTGGGGCGTGCCCCCGGCGGCCACGGGCTGGGCCATGCGCTTGCCAGCCCGGCTGCCCCAGGTAATGAAGTAGGCCGCCGTATCAGTATAGAGGCTGTAGTACTGGTGAGCCTGCTCGGCGGGGTTTTTATAGTACTCACGGTCGAGCACGCCGTCGTTGCGCTGGCCGTAAAATTCGAGGTAGCTCGTGGCATCGAGGGTGGCCGCGTTGCCGCCCTGGTACACGGCCACTTCCTTGCCCCGCCGCCACAGCTGAAACTGCGTGGTCGCCACGCCCGTGGCGTTGAGGCTGCGCAAATAGTTGTAGTCGAGGCGATACAGGCCGTCGCGCCACACTTTTAGCTTGTAGTAGGGCTGGCCGGCCACTAGCCATTCGTTGCCGTAAGGCCCCGACTGGGCGTGCGCGCCCGTGCCCAGCAGCAGGCCGATTAGTAAAAGCAGCAGGCCCTTGGCCGGTATGCGCTGCCCCAATCGCCGCCCAGCAGTGTACTGTTGTGTCATAGCGAGAATAAGTAGGTGAGCCGGCCGCAGCCGGCGACAGTATAATAAATTGCTAGCTGATTAATTAGTCATGCGCAGTCCGCCCGCCCGGCTACCAAAGCCGTAGCCCAGGCTCACGATGAGCGAGTTGACGTTGGTAGTGGCATCGAGCGCCAGGCGCGACAAAGCCAAATCGACGCGCAGGCCGCTGAAGGCCACGCCCGCGCCCAGGCTGTACTGGCCCTTCCACTGCTCTTTGCGGTCGAAGTTGGTGATGCGCTGGTAGTTGCCCACGCCGCCGCGCAGGTACACCAGGTTGTGGTAGCCCACTTCGAGGCCCAGGCGTGGGTCCACGCTCACGGGCTTGGCCGAAACCAGCGTGTTGCGCTGGCCGTCGGTAGTAGCTTCGAGGTCGGCGGCTACCAGGGCCGTAAACTGCGCGGGCAGCGTGAACTGGTAGCCCGCGCCCAGCACCAGTCGGGGCAGCGTTATCTCGGTCGCATTCACCGGAATTTTGTCGCCCACGGCCGCCGAAGCCTTGAACTTGTCGGCATCTACGCTCCAAGCGTTGAAAGTCGTGGTGATGTCGCGGGCCATGAGGCCCAGGCGCCAGCCCTTGTGGTTGTACTGTACGCCCGCGTCGAGGCCAAAGCCGTAGGCGTTGGCATACGAGCCCACGTTGCGGTAGATGACTTTGGCATTGGCGCCCACGCTCAGGCCCTCCGGCCCCAGCTTGCGCGCATACGAAAGCAGCAGCGCGTAGTCGGCCACCGAAAAATACGTGATGCGGCTGTAGTCGATAGAGCCGTCGTACTGGTTGATTAGCAGGCGGGTATCAGCAATATTATCAACGCCCGTGCGCAGCAGCGTGGCCCCAATTACGCTCTTCTCATCGAGCGGCATGGCAAAGGCGGCGTACTCGTTTTTCACCACCCCCGAAAACAGCTCGGAGTGCATCAGCACGCCGTCGTATTTGGCATTGAGGTTGGTGAGGGCAGCGGGGTTCCAGTAGCCGGCGGTGGCATCGGTGGCCAGGCTCACCTGCACCTTGCCCATGCCCAGCGAGCGGGCACCCGCCCCAAGGTTCATAAACTCGTTGCTGTACTTAGGCGTGTTGGTTTGGGCGTGGGCCGCGCCGGCCGCCAGCACCAAGCCGAGGCCCAGCGCCCATGTAACGTGCCCGAACCGGATAGCAGTGGAAAATTGAGGCATAGAAAAAGGTCAGACTAGGAAAATCGGAACCGCAACGCAAGTTACTGCCCAATAGTGCGTCGCCTCACCCGAAATAGCTCGTCGGCACTGCTTGGGCGCAAGGCAACTACCTAGCGGCCCGCCGCCTATGTATAGGTAAGCGCGACTGTAAGACGCTCACCCCGGCAGCGTGCCAGTATTTTTTTGCATTATTCAAGTTTCAGAGCTTAAAAATCTATAAGTAAGCAGCAGCACAAGTAGAGAAAAAATTATTTAGACGCTATACAACTGCTTCATAAGCAATAAGATAAATCTTGTGGAGTAGCATTTTGCCGTGCTTCCAGTCGTGAAAAGAAAAAATATTTTTCATGCACCGATGCTGGGGGCAACAAAATTTTTTACACCGAGTATTATGCCATACAAAGTACCTGTACTACATTTGTACTGTTCCTCACCTACTACTAGCCCATACCGCCCATGAAACTAGAGAACACCCAGGTGCAGATGCGCAAAGGCATCCTCGAATTCTGCATTCTGGAGATTA
>JAKONR010000145.1 GCA_022701825.1 Hymenobacteraceae bacterium
TTCACATACACAAACGCGCAGCCCGAAATGGCCCCGAAGTGCAGCAGCACTTCCTTGCCCGCCCACGCGGCCGGCACCGCAAAGCTGCGCCGGTAGGTACCCACGGGGTTGTTGCTGGGGTCAATAAACGGCTGGTTGCGCGGGAATGGGTAGGTGATGTTGGTGTAAATCGGAATACCAAAACCCTGCAATTCCCAGTTGCTAGGCACCGCGATGGGCCGCCACTGGCTGTCGTTGAAACCCGGCTGGAAGAAGTCCATGGGCCGGTCGGCGGGCCGGGCCACGTAGTTGAATTTCCAGGTGCCGTTCAGGCTCTGGACCCAGGGCGAGCGGGCGGGGTCGTCGGCCGCCACGTCGGCGGGCTGGGCATAAAGGTGGAAGCTGGCGCGGGGCGCTTCCTGGCCTTGTTGCACGAGCTGGGGATTTTGCCACTCGGCAGGGTCGGGCGCCTGGGCGGCGGCCAGGCCAGTGGTGAGCAGCGCCGCTACCAGCGGCAAGCGAAAATCGGGCATGAACAGGGGTGGGGAAAAATGGCTTTAAAACCGGATTCTGGTTTAAAGCGGACACAGTCAATAGTTCAGCAATACTACCAACTGCTCGACAATCAGGGCGGGGGCATTTTCAGAGAAATAAGGGTACAAAACTGCTACGCCCACCCCGCACGCTGGCTTACCAAGCGCCCCCCGCGCGCGGCCCCGCCCTCCTAAGGCGAACGTAAGCAGGCAGCCAAAATACTGGCCGCAAGGCACTAGACGTGGCTATTGCCTCGCGGCCCGTGCCTGCCTGAGCTGCCCTGGCGCGGACGCACCTTCTTTCTAGGCAATGCCCCCGGTAGCCGGTTATTTTACGGCTGGCACCGCGCCCAGCCGGGGTGGCCGGGGCGGGGGCGGGCAGTAGCCGCGCTTTTTGGCCCCGCCAATTTCCGAATAATGCCCCCGGCCCAGGCCCGAATAGGCGCTACTATTGCAGGAATATTCGCGGCTGCCCGCCTTAGCTGCTGGGTAGCTTTATTCCCCTTTTCCCCTCCCCGATGAAGCGCCGCTTCTTTGTAAACCAGGCCGCCGCCGGGCTCGCTACCGCGCTGGTGCTGCCCGGCACGGGCACTGGTGCTGCCTTGGCGGCCCCCGCGCCTGCTGCCCCCCGCCCGGCCACCGACCGAGCCTACTGGCTCGATACCCTGCTGCGCGTGGCTGACCCCGTGCTGACGGCCGCCGCCGCCGGCCGCTTGCAAGCGGCCATGCCCGTAGAAGCCGCCGCCGGCCAGCAGGAAGGCCGCCGCAACGTGACGTACCTGGAGGCGCTGGGCCGCACGCTCAGCGGCCTCGCCCCCTGGCTCGAACTTAAAGACGCGCCCGCCGCCGAGGCCGCCCGCCAGCAGCGCGCCGCCGAGCAGGCTCGCCAAGCCATCGCCCGCGCCGTCGACCCGCAGGGTGCGGCGTTTCTCAATTTCAACCAGGGCGGGCAGCCAGTGGTGGATGCCGCGTTTTTGGCCCACGCGCTGCTGCGCGCCCCTACCCAGCTGTGGGCGCCGCTGCCGACCGCCACCCAACAGCAGCTGGTGCAGGCGCTGCAAAGCACGCGGGTTATCAAGCCAGTGTATAGCAACTGGCTGCTGTTCAGCGGCCTTATCGAGGCGGCGCTACTCAAGTTCACCGGCTCCGGCGATGCCATGCGGATGGACTACGCCATTAAGGAGCATCAAACCTGGTACAAGGGCGACGGCACCTACGGCGACGGGCCTGATTTTCACTGGGATTACTACAACAGCTACGTCATTCAGCCCATGCTGCTCGACTTGGTGGGCACGCTGGTAGCGGCCGGCCGCGAGCGCAAGGAGCTGCTCGAAACCATCCGGGGCCGCGCCCGCCGCTACGCCGCCGTGCAGGAGCGCCTTATTGGCCCCGATGGCTCGTTTGCCGCGTTTGGGCGCTCGCTGGCGTATCGGTGCGGGGCGTTTCAGCACTTGGCGCAGTGCAGCTTGCAGGGCCTGCTGCCCGAGGGGCTGCCGGCCGGGCAGGTGCGCAGCGCCCTCACGGCCGTTATTCGGCGCACCATGGAGCCTAAAGGCACGTTCGACGCGCAGGGCTGGCTGCAAATCGGGCTGTGCGGGCACCAGCCGGGCATCGGCGAAACCTACATTTCGACGGGCAGCCTCTACCTCTGCACCACGGCTTTTTTGCCCCTGGGCCTGCCCGCTACCCACGCCTTCTGGGCCGACCCGGCGCAGGACTGGACCGCCAAGAAAATCTGGTCGGGGCAGGATGTCTCGCTTGACCACGCGCTTTGAGCGCTGGCTTCTATTACTTAGTGCCGCGCTCGTGTTGATGCCGAGCCGGGCGTCTTCTTTACTTGTTATTATACTTATGAAATACCACTTGTTTACCCTGCCCCTCGCCCTGGCGGTCCTGGGCGCGGCCCCCGCGCCCGGCCCCACGGCCACCATTACGGTGCGCAACCCGCTGCGCATGGCGCGCCCCCTCGAAACCGTGAGCCTGCCCCTGGCCCAGCTGCCGGCCGCCGTGCGCGGGCTGGCCCCGAGCAGCCTGCGCGTGCGCGACGCGGCCACCAAATCCGTGCTGCTGAGCCAATTACTTGACAACGACGGCGACGGCCGGCCCGACGAGCTGCTGTTTCAGACCGCCATGCCAGCCCAGGGCACCAAAACCTTTACCCTGGCTGGCGGCGCCGAGGATATGCCCGCCAGCCCGCTCACCACCTACGCCCGCTTCGTGCCCGAGCGCACCGACGATTTTGCCTGGGAAAATGACCGGGTGGCTTTCCGTACCTACGGCCCCAACGCCCAGGAACTCTACGATAAGAAAGACCCCAACGGCACCCTCAGCAGCGGCATGGACAACTGGCTAAAGCGCGTGCCCTACCCCATCATCGACCGCTGGTACGGCAAGCACGCGTTTGAAAAGCCCTTTGCCTACCACACCGACACTGGCGAGGGCCACGACCCCTACCACGTGGGCAGCAGCCGGGGCACCGGCGGCACTGGCGTGCTCGACGGCGACAAGCTCTATACCTCGCGCAATTTTGCCAGCTATAAAATCCGGGCGCTCGGCCCCATCCGCACGGTGTTTGAGCTAACCTACGCGCCCTGGGACGCGGCTGGCCGGCAAGTGACGGAAAAGAAGGTCATTAGCCTCGATTTGGGCGCCAACCTGAGCCGCTACGAAGAGCACATCGCGGCCGATAAGCCCCTGCCCAACTGCACCGTCGGCCTGACGCTGCACGAAGCCAAGGGCGAGGTAAAAGCCGACCGCCCCGCCGGCTGGTGCCGCTACTGGGAAAAAAGTGAGGACTCGTACCTGGGCACCGGCCTGGTAGTGCCGCCCACCTACCTGCTTGACTACCAAGACCACCGCAGCGCCGAAAAAGACCAGAGCCAGCTTTACCTGGTAACCAAGCCGCAGCAGGGCACCGTCGTTTTTTATGCCGGCTTTGGCTGGACGAAGAGCGGGCAGTTTAAGACCGCCGCCGACTGGGATGCGTACCTCAGCGCCTTTGCGCAGCGCCTGGCCGCGCCGCTCGCCGTGAGCTGGCAGTAAGTAGCTTTCGGCCATTATTCTCCATCCTTACCGCCTTCTCCCATGAAGCTCCGCTTTTTGCTGCCCTTGGCGGGCGGCCTGCTGGCCGCCGCTGCTACCGCGCCGGCTGTCGACGTGGCCGCTGCCATGCAGGTAGCCGGCCAGCAGCTTGAACTGGCCGACAAGGCCCGCACTACCACCACCCGCCAGCCCTTTACGGTGAACCCTGACGGCTCGCTCAAGGACCGGGAGGCGGCCTGGTGGACCAGCGGCTTTTACCCTGGCAGCCTGTGGTATACGTATGAGTACAGCAAAAAGCCGCTCGACCGCCAGCTGGCCGAAAAGTGGACCGCCGCGCTTCAGCAGGAGCAGTACAATAAGAGTACCCACGACCTGGGTTTCATGCTCTACTGCTCGTATGGCAACGGCTACCGGCTCACCAAAAACCCGGCTTACCGGGCCGTGCTCGTGGAGGGCGCCCGGTCGCTGGCTTCGCGCTTCGACCCCAAGGTGGGCCTGCTTAAGAGCTGGGACAACCACGAGGGCTACAAGTACCCGGTTATCATCGACAACATGATGAACCTGGAATTTTTGTTTTGGGCCAGCAAAGCCACCGGCGACAAGCAGTTTTACCACATCGCCGTGACCCACGCCGACAACACGCTTAAGCACCACTTCCGGCCCGACTACAGTTCGTACCACGTGGTGTGCTATGGCCCCGATGGCACGGTGCTGCGCAAAAAAACTGCCCAGGGCTACGCCGACTCGTCGGCCTGGGCGCGGGGGCAGGCCTGGGGCTTGTATGGCTACACGGTGTGCTACCGCGAAACCAAAAACCCGGCGTATCTGGCGCAGGCCGAACACATTGCCGATTTTTACCTGAACCACCCTAATTTGCCGGCCGACAAGATTCCGTACTGGGACTTCAACGCGCCCGACATGCCGGCCGCCAAGCGCGATGCTTCGGCCGGGGCCGTGGCCGCCTCCGCCCTGCTCGAACTGAGCCAGTATAGCAAAGCCAGCGGCCCACGCTACTTTAAGGCGGCCGAGCAAATGTTGCAAAGCCTTTCTTCGCCCACCTACCGCGCGGCCGTGGGCCAGAATAATAACTTCGTGCTGCGGCACAGTGTGGGCCACTTGCCCGCCAAAGCCGAGGTCGACGTGCCCCTCGTGTACGCCGACTACTACTACATCGAAGGCCTGCTGCGCTACGACAAGCGCCGCGTGGGCAAGTCCATCTAGCACGCGGCCGCCACACGTTCACGCCCGGCGCAAATTCGACTTGCGGCGCGGCGGCCCCGCAGTAGTAACCCGTGCCTTATGCTGCGGCAAAGCCCGCACGGGGCCGCCTATTCGGGTGAATAGGCGGCCCCGTGCGGGCTTTGCGCTTTCCATCCTCACGACTACCGCGCTTGGCGCGACGCTTTTGGGCCGGTGGCGAGGGCTGGTGGCCCGTGGCGCGCCCGCCAAAACCAGCCTTGGCGGCGCGCCACGGGCCACCAGCTGGCAAAAAAGGTGAACTTTTCTAAAATCCCGCTCAACGCGCTCATCTGCGCTGTGAACGAGCCGCTACCGCTGGTAAATAAGTTGCCAAAAGGGCCGCTTTGGGTTCCTAATAACCCCGTGAATATATCCTGAATGCTGAGCCGCCCGTAAGTGGGGCATCTTGTTAGTTAGTTCCAATAGTCCAGTACTCCACAATAAGCTGGCAATGCTGCCCCACCGGCCCCGCGCCGCAGCCGCCCGCAGCGCACTAGCCGCGGCCCCGCTCGCCGGGCCAGTGCCCCAGGTTACCTCTCCCCAACAGTTGGTTTGCTTTCGCCGCTCAGGCCACGCCTGGCAGGGCAGCCCTCAGCCGGAGCTTGTAAGTACTCTGCTCAGCACGAGCTTTTTGTAAGCCAAGCCCAGGCTTGGCTATTTCTCACCCTGCTTACCCTTCCTCCACTTTTTAGTATGAATAAAAGTTTCTGTCAAGCCACGCTGGTAGGCCTCGGGCTGCTGGCGGCTGCCCCAGCGGCAAACGCCCAAACCGCCGACCGCAAAACGGCCATTGGCCTGCACGCCAACGCCACTCAGTACCGGGGCGACCTGGGCAATGCGTTCTGGGAGTGGGACAACATGCCCTACAGCGGCGGCCTCGACATCACGCGGTACGTGGGCCGCTGGCTCGACGTGCGGTTGGACCTCGACTATACGCGCCTGCGCTTTCCGCAGAATACCAGCGTGTACCAGCGCTTCAAAGCGCAGATGTACCAGGCTGGCCTCGGCTTTAAGCTGAAGCTGCCGCTTAAAGACGAATTTTTTCTGCACCCCTACCTGCTGGTAGAGCCGCAATACTCGTGGGTGCTGGCCGACCGCTACACTACCCCTACGGGAGGCCTCAACAGCTTCACCCGCTTTGGCACCTTTGGGGGCCACGTGGGCGGTGGTCTTGACTTTCACCTGGGTGAGGGGGCTACTTTTTACGTGCAGGCTACGCAGGCCTACCTGCAAGCCAATGACGGCCGCCTCGACGGCGTCGATAACAACGCTACTACCTTCTGGGACAAGAAGGACCGCTACCTGCAATTTACGGCGGGCGTGCGGGCCAACATCGGCAAAGCCAAGGACACGGACGGTGACGGCGTTTCGGACAAGAAAGACAAGTGCCCCGACACCCCGGCCGGCGTGAAAGTAGACCTGAACGGCTGCCCCATTGATACCGATGGCGACGGCGTGGCCGACTACCAGGATAAGTGCCCCGACGTGAAGGGCCTGGCCGCCCTGCAAGGCTGCCCCGACGCCGACGGCGATGGCGTGGCCGACAACGACGACCGCTGCCCCAACACCCCGGCCGGCGTGCGCGTCGATGCTTCGGGCTGCCCGCTCGATGCCGACGGCGACGGCGTAGCCGACTACCTCGACAAGTGCCCCAACACGCCCAGCGGCGTGAAAGTAGACGCCAACGGCTGCCCGCTCGACCGCGACGGCGACGGCGTGCCCGACAACGAGGACCGCTGCCCCGACCGCCCCGGCCCGGCCAGCAACAAAGGCTGCCCTGAGATTAAGGCCGAGCAGAAAAAGATTCTGAATGAGGCTACCAAGTACATTCAGTTTGACTTTGATAAAGCTACGCTGAAGCCCTCGTCGTTCCCCCGTCTGCAACAGATGGTACAGATTCTGAACGAATACCCCGACTACTCGCTCAGCATCGCTGGCCACACCGACAGCAAAGGCGACGACAACTACAACCTGAAACTTAGCTACGAGCGCGCCGCCTCGGCCCGTGCCTACATGCTCAGCAAAGGCATCCCGGCCGAGCGCATCGAGGCCCGCGGCTACGGCGAAACCAAGCCCATTGCCGACAACAAAACGGCTGCCGGCCAAGCTCTGAACCGCCGCGTGGACTTTGACCCCTACCTCACCGGCGAAGCCAACTCGGCTGAGGTGAAGTATGGCCCCGCCCCCACGGTAGCCGAGATGCTGGAGAAAAAGGCTGCCGCGCCCGCCAAAAAAGCTCCCGCTAAGAAGGCCCCGGCCAAAAAAGCACCAGCCCGCAAGCGCTAAGCGCTAGCCCTGGCTAACCAAGAAGCCCTACTTAGTTCGGCAATCCTTCGGGATGCCGGATTAAGTAGGGCTTTTTGATTAGCGGCGGGTTAGCGAGGCCGGGCAGCCCGTTGGCAAAAGCAGCTGGCACTTACTTATTCCTCTCATTACCAGCCTTTCCGCAGCGGTGCCTTAAGCTGTGTGACTATCATCGCTGGTATTCGCGCTATTGCATCTGCCACGCCAGCCAAGCAAACAGCCCTACGCAACCCCCAAGAGCGAGCAAAAGTACCCGCAGCACCAACCGAAACTGCCGCGACGGCTCCGCCGGGTCGAGCATCCGCGCCACCCCCAGGCCGCAGCTGAGCAGCAAAAACCCGAGGAAAATAATGGCCAGAAACCCTGTCATGCTGCAAGCGATGCTAGCGCCCAAGTTATCTCTAAAATATTAGCGCGCCCAGTCCTAGTGCTCGATAAAGATGAGCGACAGCCTATTGCGCACCACGTCGAAACCTTGAGATAGCATAACCGCTAACGCTGCCTAGGCAGAGACTAGCTCTGCCAAAGCCCTCGTCTTGGGCGCCTTTTTGGCGCAGGGCGACCTAACAGATGGCCAGCTATATACTTTCTCCCCCAAATTAAATATTTAGTGATAAGGCACAAAAAAAGCCCCTTGCGGGGCTTTTTATCAGGGTTTGAGTGGCCCCAATTGGATTCGAACCAATGACCGGCTACTTAGAAGGTAGCTGCTCTATCCAGCTGAGCTATGGGGTCAAAGGCCGGTAAAATGTCGGGGTGGCAGGATTCGAACCTACGACCTCCTGGTCCCAAACCAGGCGCGATACCGGGCTACGCTACACCCCGGATACGGAAACAAAGACTGCAAGCAAATCTTCGTTTCTTTTCCAGTTTCTCACTCAGAAACTAATACCGAAGCAAAATGATTGCCTCGACACGAATAATCCGTTTGATTGGGACAAAGGTACGCCACAGCCGCTGCCCGCACAACTTCTAGCCACCGATTGGCCACATTCGCTACGCATGTGGCCCCGCACTACCCGGCTAAAGCTGCCGGCGAAAGGGCTGAAAGAAGCTGTGGGCCATGGGTGGCAGCAGCGCTCCCATGCCACCGTGGGCGGCATAAAAAGCCTTCATGGCGGCCTCCAAGCCAGGCCGGTCGTGCAGGCCTACGCTGGCGAAAACGTCTTGCGCGGCCATGGGGGCTTCCAGCGTGCTCAGGCGGCAGGTGTCAACGCCCAGCGGATGCTCGATGAACAAGGTAGCGCCATCGGCCGCTAGGTGGTCGTATTGGTAGCGCCAGGCGTGGTCGAACGCATGCTGGCCAGCACGGGGGGCACGGGCGGTGGCAACAAAGCCCAGGCCTCGCAGGTAAGTATCGGTCATGGTAAGTAAGCTATTGAGTATAATAAGCTTAACTACCGACCAGGCCTTCACGTTATAATGCCACGCGGTCTGCTGGTATAATGCTACTTATGTGCCTATTCGCGTTGCTACTGCGCGGTGGGGCTTTTGTAGGCATCAGCTTGCGCTTGCTGCACCCTGGGCTGGGGTTGCGCCGTGGGCACGGCGGCTTTATTGCTTTCTACCTGCTTTTTGGGTAGTAGAAAGGCGACCAGCGCCAGCAGCACGGCTACCACTAAAACCACCAGCAACACGCCCCGGTGGAGGCTTTTTGGGGCCGGCGAAGCGGGCGCATCCGTAGGCAACTGGGGCGGATGGGGCTGCATACAACTAACGGCAAGGTGAGCGCGGGCATACGCAATAGCCGGCCGGAGGTTGTAGCAGTGGCCGCGCGAGCCGCTGCCGCCACGCCAGCAACTGCGCAGCAAGAGGGTGCCAAAAAAGCGCGCTAAATGTCCTCCCTCCTGCTTTTCCTTACTTAACAGAGCATGAAAAAAGGCCCTTCGCATGGTGCGAAGGGCCTTTCAGCGGAGAAGGGGGGATTCGAACCCCCGGTAACCTTTAGAGCTACGGCAGTTTAGCAAACTACTGGTTTCAGCCACTCACCCACTTCTCCGTGTTCGTGGCTTGCTGCGGCATCGAGTGCCTTAGCGGGTACAAATATACGGCGGCAAGTCAAAAAACAGCAGTTTTTTTTGAAGTTTTTAGCAGCTGAGAGAAGGCCCACTTTGCTTTGGGCTGGCAATGCGCGGGTTATCAGCAAATCAGCCGTAGCCAAAACCGCATTTTTCGGCCGCAAATACCGTCAGCGCTAGCTTTGTGGGCTGGCAGCTGCCGTGCGTAGCGGCTGCCAGCCTCACCTCCAGCCTTTATATGTTTACCTGGGCGTATCCCGATTTTGCGTCGGCCATTCTGGGCCTGGGGCTGCTGGCGCTGCTGCTGGGGCTGCAAGTGCAGCGCACGCGGCGGCTGGGGCGGCGCCTGCGCCTGGGCAGCCGGCGGCTGGCCTGGAAGCTGCCGCTGCGCCTCGTGGCCGGGGCGCTGCTGCTGCTGGCGTGGCTGGGGCCGGCGCTGGGCGTGCGCCCGCAGGCCGTGCGCACCAGCGGGCTCGACCTCTGGCTGCTCGTCGATGTGTCGCACTCGATGGATGCGGCCGATGTTACGCCCACGCGCCTGCTGCGCACGCAGGCCGCACTGAGCGAGTTGGTGGCTGCTTTTCCAGCCGACCGCCTGGGACTCATCGTTTTTGGCCCCGAGGCCAGCGTGCAGTGCCCGCTCACGTATGACCAGACTTCGCTGCAGCTTTTCCTGAGCACCCTTAGTACCAAGCTCTTGCCCCCAGGACCTACCACGTTGCGCGCGCCGCTCGACTCGCTGCTGGCGCGGCTTGGGGCGGCGGGGGGGCCAGCGGCGGCGGGCGGCGCTCCGCCCCGCGCCACGGCCGCCGTGGTACTCAGCGATGGCGAGGATTTTGGCGAAAACCTCGAGCCCGTGCTGCGCGAGCTGGGCCGCACCGGGGCGCGGGTGTACACGGTAGGCGTGGGCACGGCGGCCGGCGGGCCGGTGCCCGCGCCCGGCGGCCGTACCAGCCTGCAAGATGCCAAAGGCCGCCCGGTAGTGAGCCACCTGCGCGAAGCCCCGCTGCTGCAGGTGGCCGCCCAAACTGGCGGCCAATACGTGCCGCTCAACAACCGCGAAAATGGCCTGCCCACGCTGCTGGCCAGCCTGCGCAACCTGCCGCCCACCGGCAGCGCCCCCACCGGCCGCCTCGTGCAGGTGGCCAACAACCGCTACCGCTACCCGCTGGGCATAGCCCTGGTGCTATTGTTGATTGACAGCCTGATAACCGTGCGCGTGCTGCGCCCCGAGCAATGAAAACCGGCCTTCTAACCTTGCTGCTGCTGAGCGCCGGGCTACCCGGCTGGCGCTGGCTGCTGCGCGTGCGCGCGCACAACGCGGCTCAAACCCAGGCGCAGGCGGCCGCCCAGCGCGGGCAGGCGGCCGAGGCTGTGTATTACTACCAGCAGGCCGTAGGGCTGGCTGGCCGCAGCGGGCCGTCCCCCGCGCTGCTGCTCAATCTGGCCCAGGCCCAAACTCAGGCCGGACAAGCCGCTGCCGCCCGCACCACCTACGGCCGCCTGCTGGGGCCCGCCGTACCTGCCACCATTGGCAGCACGGCACGGCAGCAGCTGGCCGTGTTGGTAGCACAACAAAAACAACTGGCACAGGCCGTTTCGCTATCAAAGCAAGCGCTTTTGCTGAACCCGGCCAATGCTACTGCCCGCTATAATTACGAGCTGCTGAGCCAGTACTTGGCCGGGCAGCCCGAGTCCTCGCCCACACCGTCCCTCAAGCCGCCGGCCCCCGCGCCTGGCTCTAAAAAGAAGGATACAACGCCTCAGCCCGCCGACCAGGGCGCGGCCCCCAGCCCCGGCGAGCAGGCCGGCACCAGCCGCCCCGGCTTTGCCCCTACTCCCGAGGCTCCGGCGCAGCCGCAGCCAGCCCCCGCCAGCCCTTCGCCTAGCTCCAGCGGCCAGCCTGATAACCAGCGCCCTACCCCTGATGCTGGCAGTACTGCCCCGAATAGCTTTCGGCCTGGTAGCGGCACCGAGCGCCCCCTGCCCACCGGCACGCAGCCCGGCCGCCAGCGCGGCCTCGATAATGGCGCCACGGCCACCGGCCGTGATGCGCCCACCGGCCGCGGGCAGCGCCTCGGCACCGAAGAAGCCACCAGTGCCGACCTCCAGCTCCAAACCCAGCGCGAGCGCCTCAAGGCCCTGAACCTGACGCCCGCCCAGGCCCAGCAGCTACTCGACGCCCTGCGCGCCAGCGAGCAGCAGTACTTGCAGCAACGCCCCCGCGCCCGGCAGGGCACCCCGCCGCCGCCCGGCACGCCCACGTGGTAAGCAGCCAATCACGCTTGCAACCAAGAGCTTCTGCGACCCTCTGCGCTTTTCTTCCGCGTCTTTTGCGGTGAAAAATGCATGACTTACCAACCCAAACGCCACCGCCGACAAACCAATTGGTAGAAAGTACGGGTTGTACTTTTGAATCCTCAATACCACTTGGTGGCCCCAAAGGCTTCCATATGCCAAGCACTAAACCCACCCCTCCCACCCCAACATGCAAGTAAAAGAAGTAGTTATCGTAGCCGCCGTGCGCACGCCCATCGGCTCATTTGGCGGGGCGCTGGCCTCGCTGTCAGCCACCGAACTCGGTGCCATCGCCCTGAAAGGTGCGCTGGACAAGGCCGGCGTAGCGCCCGAACTAGTTGAGCAGGTTATCATGGGCAACGTCATTTCGGCTAACCTCGGCCAGGCCCCGGCCCGGCAGGCAGCCAAAAAAGCGGGCTTGCCCGACACCGTGGAGTGCACCACCGTGAACAAGGTCTGCGCCTCGGGCTCGAAGGCCATTATGTTTGGGGCCCAGGCCATTATGCTGGGGCAGGCCGACGTGATACTGGCCGGCGGCATGGAGAGCATGAGCAACGTGCCTTATTACCTCGACAAGGCGCGCTTCGGGGCTAAGTATGGGCATGGCCAGATGATTGACGGCCTGGTGCGCGACGGCCTCTGGGACCCGTACCACGACTACGCGATGGGCAACGCTGCCGACGCCACGGCCGAGCACTACGGCATCAGCCGCGAAGAGCAGGACGCCTTTGCGCGCCAGAGCTACGAGCGCAGCGCCGCCGCCGCCCAGGCCGGCAAAAAGAAGGAAGAGATTGTGCCCGTGACCGTTACGGTGCGCGGCAAAGACACCGTGGTGAGCGACGATGAGGAGTACACCAAGGTGCAGTTTGAGAAATTCGCGGGCCTGAAGCCCGCCTTCACCAAGACCGGCACCGTGACCGCCGCCAACGCCTCGACCCTCAATGATGGGGCCGCCGCCGTGCTGCTCATGAGCCGCGAAAAAGCCGACGAGCTGGGCATCAAGCCGCTGGCGCGCATCCGCGGCTTTGCCGATGCCGAGCAGGCGCCCGAGTGGTTTACGACTACGCCTTCGCTGGCTATTCCGAAGGCGCTGAAAAACGCCGGGTTGGAAGCCAAGGACGTGGACTTCTACGAAATCAACGAGGCGTTCTCCGTTGTGTCGCTGGCTAACAACAAGCTGCTCAACCTCGAAAGCACCAAGGTTAACGTGTACGGTGGGGCCGTGAGCTTGGGCCACCCGCTCGGCGCCTCGGGTGCCCGCATCGTGACCACGCTGCTGAGCGTGCTCGACCAGGAAGGCGGCAAAATCGGCGTTACTGGCATCTGCAACGGCGGCGGCGGGGCCAGCTCGATAGTGCTGGAAAAACTGTAGCGCGGAGTTTCGCACAGTTGGCAGAGTTCCGCTGGGTTTCGGCCCGGCGGAACTCTTTTTTTGTACCGATTGCCTTTCTGTTGGCATCATAAATGCCTACCGCCCTCCGCAAAACTCAGCCAACTTTGCGCAACGCTGTGCTAAAAAAGGCTACCATTACGTTACGATTACTTATGCGATACCTGTTGTTTCTGCTCCTGCTCCCGCTGGCCGCCCAGGCCCAGCGCCAGCAGCGCATCACTGTTTATTTCGACTCGACCAAAACCCGCCCCCGCGAGATATTCCGCGCCCTCGTGGCCGCCGATACCGTGATGCAGGGGCCCTACAAGCGCTTTTACCGCAGCGGCCGGCTCGAAGCCCAGACCCGCTACACCGACGGCAAGCGCGATTCGGTGTACGTCGAGTTTCACCCCAACGGCCAGCGCCGGCTCGAAGCCACCTACCGCGAAGGCGTGCGCCAAGGGCCGTTTAAGACCTATTACGAAGGCGGCAAAGTGGCCCAGACGGGCACCTTCGTGGACGACCAGCCCAGCGGGCCGCTCACCACCTACCACCCCACCGGCGCAATAAAGCTGCAAACCACCCTCGACGCCAAGGGCCAGCCCAACGGCGCCGTACGCGAGCTCTACACCAGCGGCCAGCCCGCCGCCGAGGTCACCTACGCCAACGGCCAGCCCAACGGTGCGGTCAAGTTCTTCTACCCCAATGGCAAGGTGCAGAGCGAAGGCACGCTGCGCGGCGGCCTGCTAAGCGGCTCGTACAAAACCTACTACGACACCGGCCAGCTCGAAAGCGAGACGGTGATGAACGACAAAACCGGCAAGGGCAGCTACCGCTCGTACTACGCCACCGGCCAGCTCCAGACCGAGGGCACCTACTCGCCGGCCGCCGTGCACGAGCGCGCCGTCACCAACAAGCTCGGCGACGACCTCACCAAGCGCGCGGCCCCGCGCACCGGCACCGCCGCCCTCGACGGCCCCGCTACCTCGTACTACGAGAGTGGTAAAGTCAAGAGCAAGACCACCTACCGCCTCGGCATGCCCACCGGCCGCGCCCTCGCCTACTACGAAAGCGGCCAGCTGAAAGAAGAAATCGACTACGCCGCCCAGGGCCGCGACCGCAAACTAACGCGCTACTACGACGCCGCCACGCCCACCCGCGAGGCCGAGGAGCAGTACAAAAACAACCACCCCGTGGGCACCTGGCGTGAGTACTTCCAGGATGGCAAAACGCCCCGCAAAGTCGAAACCTACGCCCCCACCGGCCGCCTGCAAGGCGAGCGCCTCACCTACTTCGACAACGGCCAGGTGCAAACCCGCCAGCAGTACGAAAACGGTCAGCAAACCGGCCTCGGCGAGCAGTTCTTTGCCAACGGCAAGCTCTGGAAGGAAGGCACTTACCTGAAAGGCCAGCTTTCGGGCCCCTACCGCGAGCTGCGCGAAGACGGCACCCTGGCCGAGGAAGGCCAGTACAAATTTGGCAAAACCAGCGGGCAGTGGACCTACTACAAAGCTAACGGCACCAGCATCGACCACCAGGTTACCTTCCGCGACGGCAAGCCCGTGGGCTCGGGCTCGCGCCCCAAGCTCAATGGCAAGCCCTACGTGCCGAAAACCAAGAAGTAGCGGACGGGCAACGCCCACTTTGCAAAGTCAGATTACCAAGCCTTTTACAGCTTGGTAATCTGACTTTTACCTTTGCACACCAGCTTGGGCTGGCATCCTTTGGCGGGCATTATTTTATTTTAAAGCGACTAGCAAGCGGCTAGCTTAGCCGGCGCAGCTGCTTGTCAGGCAGCGCCAGCTAAGCTATGGCCCTTCTCTACTCGCCGCCCAGTCCGCACGGGCATTTTTACTACGAAGCCAGCCAGCTGGCGGCCTTTGCGCTGTACGTGGGCCTGCTGCTGGGCCAGGGCTACCGACGCGGCTACGCCTGGCGCAGCTGGCTGCCGCTGGTGGCAGCCGCCACGCTGGCGCTGGTGCTGGGCTGCCAGCTCGTGTTTTTGGCCCCCGCCGACTGGCTGGCCTGGCTCGGGGGCGATGCGGAGCTGGCGCGGGCCGTGGCGGGCGGGCCACGCTCGGTGGTGGGCGGCGCGGCCTTTAGCCTGGGGGCGGTGCTAGCGCTGCGGCGGGTGTTGGGCTTCCGGGGCTGGGGCGTGCTCGATGCCTTTGCCGGGCCGCTGTGCTGGGCGCTAGCGGTGCAAAGCGTAGGCTGCGTGCTGGCCGGCTGCTGCTGGGGCGAGCCCACGGCCGCGGGCACCTGGGGCTTGGTGTACGGGCCGGGCACGCCCGCCTACGCCGCGCAGCTTGCGCAGGGGCTGCTGGGGGCCAGCGCGCCGCACGCGCTGCCGGTGATACCCACGCAGCTCTACCACCTGCTGCTATGCGCGGGCGCGGGGTTGATGCTCCATCTGGTGCGCCATCGGGCCACTGGCCGGCCGGGAGGCAGCCGCTATTTGCTGGCTATGGGGCTGTTATGCCTAGGGCGCTGGGGCATAGAATTCTGGCGCGATGCAGCCAGCGAACCACTTTGGGCAGCCCCAATAGCTTTGGCGGGCTACTCGCTACCGGGCTTGGGCTTGCAGTGGCTGCTGCTACTCGAAGCCGCCGCACTACTGGGCGGCTGGGCTTGGCTGGTGCGCCGGGGCCGGGTTTTGACCACCGAAATCCTGGTGCCCGCGGGCAGCGCGTCCGCACTGGTGGGGCTGGGCCTGTTGGCCCTCACCGCCCGGCTGGCACCGGGCACGCTCAGCCTGCCCGAAATACTCGTGCTACAAGTCCTGCTACTGGCGGTGCTGCTGGCCGAAGCGCGCACCGCGTTGCGGGCCCTGGGGCGCAACCTGCCGCGCCTGGCAGGCTTGCCGCTGAGTCTGCTGCTGGGCGGCGCGCTGCTCTTGGCCACGGCCCAGGCCCCCGCGCCGCAGCAACACCTGTCGGCGGCTGAGGCCGAAACTCACCGCCTCACCTTCAGCGTAGGCACGCTGCACAACCAGTACGACGAGCGCCCATCGAGTGGCTGTGGCTCAAGCGCCTACACCTACGGGCACCGCACCCAGGCCAGCGGCGGCGAAGTGGCCTACCAGCTAGCCCCCGACGCCGAAGAGCCGCTGGTAACTACCGTGGGCGGCGGCGCCTGGGTGGGTACCGAAACTATCGACCTTACCGGCGTTAAAGGCACGCCCTCTTACCCGCCCGCGCCCGACTACCTCGGCACGCACCGGCTCTACGACCTGCACCTCTACGCCGAAGGGCATCAGCGGTGGCGGGACAGCGAATTTGGGCTCCAGTACCGGCTCGGCCTGCACGCTGGCCAGTTGGGTTACTCGATAAGGGGCAATACGGATAATGTCCGCCGGCTCAACCTGCTGCCCGAAACTATGCTGGCTTTTAGTTACGGCCGCAAGCTATTCGGCCAGTTCGACCTGGGCTACGGAGCCGAAAACGCGCTCGGCAGCTACGCCACGCGCTTTGGCCTGGGCCTGGGGCAACCTTTGGGGGGCCACCTGCTGGCGGGCGTGGCGGTGGCCTACCACGACAATGGCGACCCCAATTCGCCGAGTTTCGGCCTGGGCTTCGTGAGTGCCCGCCTGCGCTTGCCCGCCAGCACCGGCCTCAGCGCCTTCGCCCTGGAGCCTTACTTCGCCACCAATTTTAACCGGCACAATCTTCTCAGCCTCAAGCTAAGCTACCAGCTGAGTGGCAAGTAGCGCCAAGCCCCGGCGCGGCGCCGCTAGCCAAATACCGGCACCACGCGCCCCTCGTCTACCTTCAGCGCGGCGTCGTACTTCTTGCCGGTTTTGGCCGACAAAAAGCCCTTGATAACGCCCGTTTCGCCCTTACGCAGCAATTGGCGCAATTGCGTATCAGTCAGCTTTTTACCGCCCCACTCGAAGGGCACCCGAAACTGGCAGTCTTCACGGAAGCGCGAGCAGCCGAAGGCGCTGCTACCCTTGAGCATGGTGCCGAGCCGGCACACCGGGCACGGAATCTGGCCGGGGTCGGTGGCGGTGGTGGGCTTGCTTTCGGCGGCGGGCACGAGCTCAGGTTGCAGCCGGGCGTCGAGCGTGAGCGCGCCGTCGAGCTTTTCGCCTGCACCCGTCACGAAGCCCTTGATGAGCTGCGTGCGGCCTTTGGCGAGCAGCGCTTTCACCTGCGGGTCGGTCAGCTTTTTACCCAGCACCTCGGCCGGCAGCCGCCACTGGCAGCCCTCGCGGAAGCGGGCGCAACCAAAAGCCGTTTTGCCCCGCAGGATGTGGCCGGTTTTGCAGGCCGGGCAGTTTCCTAAGCTGTTAGCCGGTAGCTGCTGGCTGATAGCTTTTCCCTTATCACTTGCAGCTGACTTGCCGTTAGGCGCTGTTTGTTTGGAGCTAGCAGCTAACGGCTGGGAGCTAATAGCTTGCGAAGCAGACGACACGGCCCGGCCGCTTCTATCCGTTTTCACCTCCTGCACCATCTCGCGCACCAAGCCTTTCAACTCTTCCAGAAACTGGTTGGAGGGCAATTCATTGCGCTCAATCTGGCGCAATTTTTTCTCCCACTGGCCCGTCAACTCCGCCGATTTCAGCGTGGGGTTGGCAATCAAGCCAATCAGCTCGACGCCCGTTGGCGTGGGCAAAATCCGCTTTTTATCGCGCCGGATGTAGTTGCGCTTAAACAGCGTTTCGATGATGGCGGCGCGGGTGCTGGGGCGGCCGATGCCGTTTTCCTTCATTGCCAGGCGCAGCTCGTCGTCGTCGATGTTGCGGCCGGCCGTTTCCATGCCGC